>NZ_RWIV01000001.1:3365000-3642500 GCF_003944835.1 Bacillus sp. HMF5848 | reverse complement strand
TTTTCTGCTCCTAAATATCTGGCTACTTCTTTCGATTTTTCAAACAAAGCTTCTCCAATTTTTTGTCCACGGTATAGCTGTGAAACATGGAAGTAGGACAATTCTCGATACACATATGTAATCTTAAAAGCCATTGCCTCGATTACAGCAAAACCAATAATTTGTTGAGCGTGTGTAGCTGTGATAACAGCACCACCATCATTAATAGTTTGTATTAAGTGTGTAACAATGTCCCGTTTATTATCAACTGTCCAATTGTCTTCAAAGTAGTCTTCTTTCTCTAATAATAGTCCTCTTTGAAAAACATATACTTTATCTGTCTTTTGATAACGTTCAAAACCATCAAGCATTGTTTCGTGCATGTCATTCAGTTTAAGTTTTTGAATAGTCAACATTATTATTATCCCAACTTATTATAATATTAATTCTGATATTTTTGCAGGTCATTGACAGTTATAAATTGATATCCATCCTTTGTTAAAGTGTCTAAAATACCTTCTACAGTTTTTAACTCATCGCCACTTTTATCGTACATAGGATGTAATAAAATAATGGACCCTGGTCGAACATTTTCTACTACATAGTTAATTTTATCAGTTGAAGATGTATATAAGCTATCAGGCTCTAAATTCCATGTAATGGTGTCTGTATTGTGCTTAAAAAGATAATAAGGTAATCCTAACAGTTTTTTTCCGTTTGGTGGTCGAAAGTCTATTTCTCCCTTATAACCTGCTTCTTCAATCAAGAGGTTTGTTATTTCAATCTCTCTTTTAATAAAAGCTGGTGTTTTGAAAATCATTCGCTTGTGAGAATACGTATGATTTCCAAGTTGATGCCCTTCATTTACAAGCATTTTTGCTTCCGTGAGATGGAATTCTATTTCATTTCCTATCAGGAAAAAAGTCGCCTTGGCGTCATATTTCTTTAGAATAGGTAAAATATCATTTACATGATTGGTCGGCCCATCATCAAATGTTAAGGCTACTACTTTTTTATCTGTTTGAACGGCCGCTGTCAACCCTCCGAATATCTGAAAAGTTCTTGCATTCATTAGTCTATAAGTTCCTATTAAAAGAGTAAACACTAGGAGACAAACTGCCCCCAAAAGTATTAGTTTTTTCTTCATCTGGATCCTTCCTTTTTCAATAGTAAAAATAAATAACAACGCCCTTGAAGAACGTTGTTTCTTAATTTCAAGCTTGTACATTTATTCAAATTGAAACATGTTACCAAATAAATTTGAGTTATTATAAATGAATAAGACAATATCTGCTTGCTCTTCTTCAAGAAAATCCTTCAACGTTTTTTCTGTATAATGTCTCAAGTCAAGAACAGTTGTCTTAGTAAAGTGCTGGGCGATGAAGGGAGTTATAGCATTAGCATACGAGTCTTTTACGATGACAACTTTTTTATCATTATCCGCTTTTTCCTTATTATACTTTATAACAGAAAAATCACCAGCGTATAATCCAGCATATGTGACTTGTCCTTCCGTATCGGTCTTATAAATGTCTTCGAAGTTAGTAAATTCTTTTCCTCGTCCGTCTTTAGCATAGACAGATGAGAAGTTAAAAGAAGAGTTCGGTTCATAATGACATAAGACTTCTTTGCTCGCATCAATAAGTAAATATAGTTGTCTGTTGTAACTTCCTACAAAATAGTTATTCGTTAAACAAGTTTTTGTATACTGGTCAATTGTGGAAGGGGCATTAACAATCGAATTTGATTGTGTAGCTAGAGCTTCCATAATACCTGTATAGCCAGCAAATGCACCATCCATGTTCCAATGATGATCTGTACGAAAATACATATTTTCGCGTTCATCATAAGAATAATGGTTAAGAAAGTAATTATGTAAATCTATTGGTATTACATTCTTGTGTAGGTTAGACCAAAAATATTGTTGAGCTTCTACTCCAACATTTTCAGGCAAGTAATTAGGAAACTTATCCATTAACATGTTTGTTTTATGTGGAGCAGCGGCAAAATAGAATTCTGTTTTAGGAAATTGATTGGCGAGTGTGTTTAAATTCCCAGTAGATTTGTCCATATAATCTGTATACACTTTTGCAAAAGGCTCAGACAGAATCCAGTCATTGTCTAAAACGACCGTATTGCTAATAACCGTTTTATTAAGCAATAATTGAAGCCTTGTGTACGCCTCAATAAAAATATTTCTTAAGAAAATTTGATCTGAGTAATAGGACTCGAATTTTTTAGTAAACTCACCGTTAATGATTGTTTCTTCAGAAAAGGTTGGGAATTGTTCTAAAAATCTATTCTCAATGTCAGATACTTTTTTATCAGGCATAGCTATGGTAAGGAATGAAATGGCTATGAGAGTTGTAAAAAAACCTATTGCTATTAATGTGTTGTGCAATGTTTTCATTAACAAGAACCTTCCTTAAAATCTGAAATAAATAAATGGATTGTATGTTGAATTTGCAACGTATGTTATCGACAAAATGAATATTAAACCATAATATATCGGTTTGATAAAAGCTGATATATATGCGATCTTTGCTTGTTCCATTTTTTCTTGCAAAAATGGAAGAATAGGTGTCGCGCAGACGATAGCAAGTACGTATACATACCAATATTCATGTAGATAAAATTGTGCTGTTCGATCAATAAGCACGGTTGAATTACCAGCAAACATAGTTTGAATAAATTCAAATGAATACATGAAGTTATCAGCGCGAAAAAATACCCAACCTATAATAACAATGATTAGTACGTATGAATGCTGTAATGGACGCCAAAGTTTAGAAAGTAAACGTGACAATCCTGCTTTTTCAAGAGCAATGAATAATCCATAGTACAAGCCCCACGCCATGAATGTCCAACTAGCACCGTGCCAAAAGCCTGTTAATAGCCACACAATAAAAAGGTTACGGTACACTTTAAAAGAACTTACACGGTTGCCACCTAGTGGAATATACACATAATCACGGAACCAATTACCTAACGAGATATGCCAACGACGCCAAAACTCCGAGATAGATCTAGATATATATGGATAGCGGAAGTTCTCTAAGAAATCAAAGCCGAACATTTTTCCAAGACCTATTGCCATATCAGAGTATCCTGAGAAATCAAAGTATATTTGTAACGTGTACGCGATGATGCCTAGCCAAGCTAGTCCAATGGACATACTATCCGGAGACATCGAAAAAATTTCATCAGCGACTAATCCCATTTGATTAGCAATTAAAACCTTTTTCGCTAGCCCAATGATAAATCGTTTCACACCTGTGACGACATGATTATAGGTAACGATTCGCGTGCGTATTTGCTGGTCAATGTCATTGTAACGGACAATTGGCCCAGCAATAAGCTGAGGGAACAATGAAATGTAAAGAGCTAAATGTAAGACATTCTTTTGCACATCAGCGTTCTTTCGGTACACATCAATAAGATACGATAATGCTTGAAACGTATAAAACGAAATGCCAATCGGTAAAGCAATAGGTTCAAGAACAATGGAAGTATTAAAAAGCTCATTGATGTTTGTGATAAGAAAGTTCGCATATTTAAAGTAGCCTAATATCAAAAGGTTACAAATGATTGCTAACGTAAGAGAGAGCTTTTTTAGAGAAGCTTTAGCTTGAAAGCGATCTATAAGTAAACCGAAAATATAATTAATAAAAATGGATATGAGCATTAGAATTATGTATGTTGGTTCACCCCAAGCGTAAAATATGAGGCTAAAAACGACCAATAGAATATTGCGAAGCTCTGTTCTTATAAGAAAGTACAGAAAAAGTACAGCTGGTAAGAATAGAAATAAAAACACGACATTGCTAAAAACCAAGAAGAACCCTCTTTTCATCCTAATAACGTTTTTTATGCTCATTATAGCAACTATGATAGAAGATGTCGATTTGAGTCACATTAGAGCTAGAGCTACTCTTTCCTCCATTGATGTAAAACTTTGTATGTAGTATAATATTAGTTACGCATTAGGAGGGGTTATCGATGCCTAAAGGTGAAGGGAAACTTGTTGCTCAAAATAAAAAAGCGTATCATGATTATTTTATTGAAGATACGTATGAAACTGGTATTGTATTACAAGGTACAGAAATTAAGTCCATCCGTGCTGGGCGAGCTAATTTAAGGGATTCATTTGCAAGAGTGCAAAATGGAGAGGTATTTCTTCATAATATGCATGTGAGTCCTTACGAACAAGGGAATCGTTTCAATCATGAGCCACTACGTACTCGAAAGCTTCTTTTACACAAAAAAGAAATCTCAAAATTGATAGGTATTACGAAAGAACAAGGGTATTCGTTAGTACCTTTAAAGCTATATTTGAAAAATGGATATGCTAAGTTACTATTAGGAGTTGCGAAGGGGAAGAAAATGTACGATAAGCGTGAGGATCTTAAGAAGAAGGATGCAAAGCGCGAGATTGAACGAGCATTTAGAGATAGGCAAAAGGTTTAACATATATTACCATTTGAAACACGGCGAAGTTTTGTTATAATAGTAAATGTCAGAGGGACACAGTTACATGATAACTAAATAGAGCAATAAGCTCTTATCCCGTAAGACTTCTTCATATTATATATGGGGACGTTACGGATTCGACAGGGGTAGTTCGAGCTTAAGTTGCGAGTCGAGGGGATCGGCCTCGTTAAAACGTCACAGCCAATAACTGGCGAAGATAATTACGCTTTAGCTGCCTAATTAAATAGCGCAGCTGTTCGCCCCTCCATCGCCCATGTGGTAGGGTAGCGGACTCAAACTTAGTGGGCTACGCCGGAGGCCACCGTCTGAGGTCGAAGGAAGAGAACAATCAGACTAGCTACTTGGACGCCTGTCGATAGGCAGAAAAGTTAGTGAAATGCTAATATATCGACTACACTCGTAGAAGCTTAAGTGCCGATATCTTTGGACGTGGGTTCGACTCCCACCGTCTCCACCATACATATTCGGTGGATTTCATACAGTATCAAAACCCTTGATAAATAAGGGTTTTTTTATTTGCCCAATTTCATATAGTGTCATTTAGTATCATATTTATATGGTCAAAACTATGGTCAAAAATTTTATTGGCTCATAAAGCTACCTAACTTAATGACCGCATCATCTTTGGCTTTTTCAGATACGTGAGCATAAATGTTTAACGTAGTCTGCACATCGGAGTGTCCAAGTCTGTCCTGCACCTCTTTTAGACCAACGCCTGCTTCAAATAATAATGAGCAATGTGTATGTCGAAATCCATGGGTAGTGATTTTTGGTAGATTGTATTTCTTTAACACACGATCAAGCCATTTTGTTGTTTTGGAGGGCTGTATAAACTCATTTTTTTCATTGCTGAAAACAAGTTGCTTTGGTTGTGAGGTGTTAAATCCTTTCGCAAGGTATTCCTCTCGCTGTTGCTTCTTCCACTTTTCCAAGATCGCCATTGTCTTATCATCCATCTTTATCGTTCGAGCAATACCCGTCTTAGTAGTCTTTACATAAAGAACATTGTTTTTACCTCTCGAAAGTGCTTTATTGATACGGATTTCGTTCTTGTTGAAATCAATGTCTTTCCAAGTTAAAGCGAGAGCTTCCCCTTTACGCATACCTGAATATGCGAGGAGCTGAAAAAACGCATAGGCTTTAAAATTACTTTCCTGCTCCATGCATGTTAGGAATTCGATAAGCTGTTCTTTTGTGTAGAAGTTTTCAAGTTCTTCATGGTCATCTAATCGAATCTTTTTCAGTTGCTTCGGCATTTCAACCAATGTAAAAGGATTCTTCTCAATGTATCCTCGTTTAATGGCAAAATCAATCACTTTTGAAGCGTATGATTTTATCATTCGGTATTTCTTTACCTTAGAAGCCCAATCATCAATGTGTCTTTGACATACTTCAATATTCATCTTCTCAATCTTGTACTCTCCAAGAGACGGTAGAATGTGATTTCTGAAAATACCTGATGTCTTAATGAACGTACTTTCTTCAACTGTTTTTTCATATTGAACAATCCATAAATCAAATATATCTGCATACGTTACTACTTGGCGTTTTCTAAATTCTCCCTTGTTGATTTCAAGTTTGAGTTGGGCTAAAGCCACAGTCGCTTCTTTTTTCGTTTTAAATCCACGCCGAGTTGTGTACATCGGTTTACCTGTTAATGGATCAGTGCCACAAAATAGTTTAAACATATAGCACTTCTCGTTATTCTTTTTCGTGTACTTTTGTATAGATGTATTTTTTGCTTTACTCATTATTTCCTCCTGTTTTTCTTACGGAGACAAGAAAAAGAGGATAAGTTGTTGCTTTTTTCTATCATATATGATTTTAGCCAGATTATTAAGAGGTTTCTAACAACAAATTATAAATGAAAACAAGAAAATCTCCCCAAACATTGCTTGGGGAGATTATTTGCTATCTTCTACTATTTATTTTACATAGCCATATACGATTCTAACTTAGTAACTACATCCTCATTTGCTTGTTTTGATACGTGAGCATAGACATTCATGGTTGTTTTAAAATCTTTATGTCCTAATCGAACTTGTGCTTCCTTAATACTAACGTGTGATGCGACAAGCAGTGAGCAATGTGTATGGCGAAATCCATGAGTTGTGAGAAACGGAAGTTGATATTTTTTTATTACAGCATTGAGCCATTTAGTAGTGATTGAAGGTTGCAGTACCTCATTTTTTTTATTACTGAAAACAAGTTGTTTTGGTTGGACTGAATTGTATCCTAAAATGTTTAGCTCCTGTCGCTGTTTCTTTTTCCATTCTCTTAAAATCTCCATAGTTGCTGAATCCATTGAAATCGTTCGGGGAACTTCTGTCTTCGTGGGTTTGAAATATAGTCTATTTTTTGTTCCTTGTGACAGTGCTTTATTTATCCGAATTTCCTTTTTATTAAAATTAATATCATTCCAATTGAGTGCAAGTGCTTCCCCTTTACGCATACCACTGTACGCTAACAAGTGGAATAGAACATATGCCTTCGTGTTAGACTCCTGTTTCATACATTGGAAAAAATGAAGCAACTGTTCTTTATTGTAAAAGTTTTCGATCACATTATCAGCTTCATCAATGTTTTCTTCTTGTGTTTTCTGTGGGATCTCTACTAATGAGAATGGATTTGTTTGAATGATTTGTTTCTTGATGGCATAATCGAGGATTTTTGAGGCGTAGGATTTTACAATGCGGACACTCTTTAACTTTTCAGCCCATTCGTTTACGTGTTTTTCACATATATCATAATCGATCTTTGCAATCCTATAATCACCCATTTTGGGGAGAATATGATTTCGGAAAATACCTGCTGTTTTCACAAATGTGCTTTCTTCTACCTTTTTCTTATATTGTTCAATCCATAAATCATAAACATCCTGAAACGTTTCTGCTGTTTGTTTACGAAACGTACCTTTACTGATTTCCAGTTTCATACGAGCTAAAGCAAGTTCTGCTTCTTTCTTCGTTCTAAAGCCTCTGCGAGTGGTGTAATCTGGCTTACCTGTTAGTGGGTTGACCCCAATATATATTTTGAAATAATAGTATTTCTTTCCATCTACTTTCACATATTCTTTTATTGAAGTTCTTTTAGCTCTGCTCATGTTGCTTTCCTCCTGATAAATTAACTTTTTCATAGACTAATTATTGGTTTTATTAGTAGCTATAACTGTTTAAGAAATTGTCAATCTCGGTTTTTGAAACTCGTTTTACCCCGTCAATTTCACAAACCTTTAATCCCATTTCACGAAACTTAATGAATGTGTTGTAGGAAACATTGGCGTAAGATGCACCTTCTTTTAGGCTCATCCATTCAGACTTTTTCGGTTGGTATTCTTTCAAAACTTGTTCCAGTGTTGTAAGAATCAGATTTTTTAACTCCGATTTAAAATTAGTAGACTTTGTAATTTGTTCCATGTGGTTTCTCTCCTTGTGGGGTATCTTGTTGTGTGGAAATTTATTTTGGTTTGATAAGTGTGGATACATAGATTGATCTTTGAATGTGAAAGAGGTGTTAAGAGGCGTTAGTTGGGGAAGGGTGTTAAAACTTTTGACCTGTTTAATATAAAAGAGTCGAGGATTTATTTCAAGAGCTTGATTGCGGAACCTTTTATATAACAGATGTTTTGTGTTGTGTAACAAAACTCTGTAATTCTTCCTTGCATGCAATGAGATTGATGTTACGAAGATAGCATTTGCTCTTGTACTTTTAGTTTACGGATATTTTTATAAATGTCTATACTTTAAGTGTTTTATGATAATTTAAAGCGTTAAAGTGTTGGTTGTGTATTTATCGTAATCTATTTCCGATTACAGTTATAAAGCTACGGTTTGAAGTATAAAACATCATAGAACTACAAACGTGTTTTTTCTTGTCACTCATTTATATACAATGAAACTACTCTTTCCAAAAGAGCAATGGAGAAAATAATAAATATAATCGGGTTGGGAGTGAAAAAACCTCTTTCATCCTTAGAGCCATCTGTATTCTCCCATCCCAAGCAACCATAGGAGGAATGGAAATGATTCACACATTTAAAATGTATATACCACTAAATTATCTTGAAGTTCAAGATATTCAGCAACGATTAGGTATCAAGTACAGCGAATTGAATAGCTACTTTGAAGATTACTATAAGGGTATTAACGCTGTTTTAATGAGTCGTGGCAAAGGAGAATGGCATCTATCAATGGTTGTTGATGTCATACAATTGTTAGGAACACCTGATATTAAGGAAGGTATGTATGGCAGATTTGAATACAAAATCAAGCTAATGCTTATGGATATTTTTGGTCATTCTTTAAGTTACAAAAATCATGTCCTGACAAGAATTGACTATCGTTATGATGTTGTCGTTCAGAACAAAGATGAACGTCAGCTCTTGATAGATTTATATAAGAAAATGGCACGTAGCTATTGCCGTCAAACAAAAAGGACAGGCTATCAAAATAAGAAAACAAAAGAGTACGTGACGTATGGAACATCAGTTGAACACAAGTCCAATTCAGTAAAATCGCTCGTCTATATGAAAGCAGAAGAATGCAGAGCAAAAGGGAGAGAACCTGCTCCTTATGAAAATGATGTAATTCGATTTGAAGTGCAAGTTGGAAACAATCGCTTGTATTATTTAGAAAAGGAAAAAGGTGTACCGAGAAAGCTATCAGAATACTTTAAACATCAGGAATTTCTGAATCATTTTGAATTATATATCTTTCCCATCTACTACACTGACACTTTTTACAAGTTGGATGAAGCAAGAAAAATTATAACAAAATCGCCTCTAAAACCTCAAAACAAGCAAAAGCTTATTGATTTTCTCAAAAAAGTGTCCTCTTACGACTTAGATACTCCGTTAAAGTCTATGACAAAAGCTACACAAAAAAAGCGTATCGCCACCCTGCAAATCCTACAAATCAATCCCATTACTATTCCTAAAAACTACAAGAATGCTCCTTCAATCCTTGAAAACCCACTAAAAACGTGTCCAATAGCATAAATACGTAATCATTATAGTATCTTCTTTTCCTCACTTCTTTTTTTCATATAGTTAAAACTATTACCAACCAAGTTTGCTGTATGTAAAGTAATCAACGAAAAAGAGAAATGTAAACGGGAAAGCGATCAGAAAGTGAGCTATATAAAGTGAAAGGCTATACAGTTAAATTATGATAAAGTAATTATGTAGAGATTGGGAAAAATGTTCTTAGACTCACGCACCCTTTAGTAAAGACTTGGGATACTATTGCCAACCAAAATGAACGAGGAAATATAACTAATAAATGGAATGAACTAAAGGCAGACCTATCGTCTGCCAATTTTATTATTATTTTTGTAACGAAACTTACTTTACTAAGTCTTAATTAGGAAAGGAGGTAGAAATGTGACGGAGTTTGAAGAGATTTACAATCGATACTTTCGAGATGTTTACTCGTTTGTATTAACGTTAAGCCGAAATGAAAAAATTGCAGAAGAAATAACACAAGAAACATTTTTCAAGGCTTTAAAAAGTATTGATAAATTCAAGGGCAATTGCAAACTCAATGTTTGGCTATGTCAAATAGCAAAAAATACATACTTTACTTATCTCGACAAACAAAAGCGTTATGAATCAAATGATATACCTGAACAAACCAATGAGAATAGTATTGAAGATATGTTAATGAAAAAAGAAGAAAGTTTCCGTTTACACAAAGTTGTGCATCGCTTAGAAGAGCCTTATAAAGAAGTCTTTACACTTAGAGTATTTGGTGAACTTTCCTTTAAACAAATAAGCGAACTTTTTGAGAGAACAGAAAGTTGGGCAAGAGTCACATTTCATCGGGCTAAAGGTAAAATTCATGATCTGCTAAAGGAGGAATTGAAATGACGAAAGTATCCTGTGAAATCGTGAAAGATTTGCTCCCATTGTATTATGATAAAGTATGTAGTGATGATAGTGAAAAAATGATAGAAGAACACCTTGTTGACTGTCAAAGTTGTAAAATAGAATTAGAGAAATTTAAAGTGGACTTTAACTTATCGAAAGAGGAAATCGATATTAATCGAAAAGATAGTAATGTTATAAAGAGAATTTCTTCTTACTGGAATCGTTCAAAAGTAAAATCCTTTGCTATTGGTGTTATCATTTCTGTGATTTTGGTTTCACTTATCTCTTTCGGGTACAGTTATTTATTCCATTTAAACACAGTCAATGTTCCAATAAACGTAGTAGAAATATCGCAAGTTAGTCAATTGTCGGATGGTAAAATTGTATATCATGTGGAATTAACAGATGGTTATGCTTTAAATGAAATCGCATATGAAATGGATGATAACGGAAACTTCTATATGAAGCCTTTACGACCTATAATAAAGAAAAAAGCACAACCACCATATGGATTGGCGATGGGTTATGACTTTTTTGATATAGAAGGTCAAGAAATGAATCGTGACGGAGCGGAAATAAAAGCCTTGTATTATGGAACTCCAGAGGATAATATACTGATTTGGAAAAAAGGTATGGATTTGCCTAAAGCAAGTAAAGAGGTAGAAAATATGTTTAAATTTGAATGACAGTATAAGGGTGTGTATTTATTCAATAATAGGGGCGTATCTTTAAGAAGCAGATACGCTCATTTACTGTTAGCAGATTAGTCGCATAAAAATGCACATTAGGGAACACTAAAATGAGGTATTGCCAATGAAGTCATCTATCAGTTTTATAATAGGGTTTCTTCTTATAATTAACTCTACTATTGCAGGTGCCGAGATTGAAGGTTATGAAGTCGTTAGTAGGAACAATAAAGAGAATATAACCCTTTACGGTAAGAAAATGAATGGATTATATAGGGGATTTAAAATTGATTTCAAAGGGAGTATTTACACAAGACCTTTTTGGAATAGTGAAACAAGTCCAACCTACGCTCCAAAAATATTCTATAAGGACATCAACAAAGACCAAAAGGAAGAGCTAATCATGACCTTGACAACAGGGCATGGTACAGGGGTACTTTTGGAAGATGTTCATGTTTTTCACACAATTGACAATGGACTAACCGAAGTGATTGTAGATAATCCTTTAGCAATCATTTATAAGAACGTAAAAACAAAGCTATCGAATGCAGAAGCCGAAATCTGTATAAGGGATAAAGAGTATAAAGTGGATATAACTCCCTTTGAAATTCGACCTGAAAATCTATTTAATGATATAGGCTTTGGTAGCATTATTGATTATGAAGTGATCAACAACAAACTTATGGTAAGAGTAAGTGGACAAATATCCCCTGCGGTGTCCTCTATTGGAGATATTATTATTATTTATGAATACCGCAATAAAATGTATCAAGCGAAAACAATTGATTTTATTAAGAATATAAATGAAAACCCTTTTTATGGTCCAGTGAAAGATTAAGTGATATTCGATGAAAGCGACTCTTTAAAAAAGAGAAGTCACTTCTTTCGTAAAAGCAAGAACAAATTCATTATACTTAAAAACGCAGAAGGCTTTTGATACCCCTGCGTTTTCCAGTTATTGATCATGTGAATAATTTTGACACCTTACAACCGACTTTTTAAATACACACTGTCATTTTTGTACTTTGTATTTAATTTTAAAATCAAGCAATGCCTGTGCAACTAAATCTTGAATACGAAAGTGTGGATAATTCTCCTTGCAAAAATTGCTGAATAATTCATATATTTCATTATTCATCTTAATGCTTTTGCTTTCAAATTTGGCTTGATTGCTATACACCTTCTCGTCAAGGATCAATAACTGATTTGATTGAAAGCGTTCAATTAACTGTTTGAGCGTTGGATAATGGTCTTTTAGGAATCGTATCATATTATCATCTTCCAATTTCGCATTAGTCGGTTGAACTTTGACATATTGTTTATTCTTCTTATTGTATTGATACTCCCCGCCATTTCTCATTTCAGTTGTAAAGGTTGAATACGGATAGCCAAGTGCGACCGCAATTTCTTTAAGGGTATATTCTTTCAACCAACCGTTTACTGCCTCTACCCTTTTTGTAGGTGTCATCGTAAGAAATTCTTCTCGGTTCATCTCTATCATTCCTTTCTTGTTGTGTTGTTTTTGTAGCTATCACATCTTATACAAGTCTTTATACAAACATTCCACATTTCGACATCATTTGTTTACATTCTATAAGTCCGTTATATACGTTAATAATAGATGCTATAATAGGAGTAGCACTATATCCAGTGCTTCAAACACTTTGCTTTGACAAGGGGCAGGGAGTTTGGTTATTCACAAATTAATACTTTTTGCGAAAAAACATCACCTTTTAGCTTTGGTCGGCGAGGTGGTGTTTTTTCGTTTTTTAAACGGAGATTCAGGATATGTATATAGAGCCAGTAACACCTTTGTTTTTTTTGTTCTATAAGTTATGAAAAGTCATTAGAAATCTATCATATATGGAAGTAACAAAATAGGCGTTTTAATAGAAAACAAGAATGGAAGGTGAGTACATGGAAACAGTAAAGGACAGATCTATTTTTGCAGAATTCTTATTAGATTCTCGCTTGGAAAAAGGTTGGAGCTTGCGTGATTTGGAAATTGCCACAGAAGGTATAAGTCCTTCCTACCTTCACAGGTTAGAGAAAGGTCTAAAAAAGAATCCTTCTGTATTGACTTTGAATGCCTTAGCTAAAGCATATGAGGTGGATTTAATCGACCTAATTGAGTTGGTACTACGTGATCAGAAGGAAAGAAACGATGAATAATAATCAGGATGTAATGTTGCAGATGGCGGTTACAAATGGAAAGGCACTTGTGATATTATCTTTAATTAATAGACCTGATATTTATATGGATGTTGTTAAAGAAATTGAAAAGAACATGGACTTAGAACTAACATCGCATAGGCATAGTTTAGATGTTAAAGCCGAAGGAACACGAATACTATATAAGGGTTCATTTAAAGAGTATAAAGATATTGAGCAGAAAGCTGAATTTATTATGAAAAACCCTATTAGGTTTGACATTAATTTCAATGGTTATGTATTTGAGGGAATGATGCCAAAAGGAGTATTAGATAACCTGCGGAATAACAATGTAAAAGAAATTATTTTTCAAGTGAGTAACCAATTTGTAAAAGGAAGGAAATCCTATATCAAAATGAATCAAGTCGTTGTTACAGGCATAAAAAATATTAGTTTCAGTTAAATACGAAAGTATGTAGAGAGGGCATTGAATATTCAATGTTCTCTTTGCTTTATAAGGAAAAGGTATCATTCATGATATAATAATAGAGTAATTAAATGGAACATAAATGACTTCACATAGATTAACAATCTCTTAATAAAAGGAGGAATATAAATGACTGATGAAACAAATATTCTCATTTATCAAACGGAAGAAGGTAACACGAAAATAGATGTACGGTTAGAAAATGAGACTGTTTGGATGACACAAAAGGCAATAGCAGAGCTTTATCAAACATCACCCCAAAATATCACGTTACATATAAAAAATATTTACGAAGAGGGCGAATTACAAGAAGAAGCAACTTGTAAGTATTACTTACAAGTTCGAAATGAAGGAAGTAGACAGGTAAAACGTAAAGCAAAACACTACAACCTTGAAATGATTATAGCGATTGGATACCGAGTTCGCTCACATCGTGGGACACAATTTCGTAGGTGGGCAACAGAACGCTTAAATGAATATCTGGTAAAAGGCTTTACAATGGATGATGACCGTTTAAAAGAAATGCGAAACTTTGGACAAGATTATTTTGACGAATTACTTGAACGTATTCGAGATATTCGTGCATCAGAAAAAAGATTTTATCAAAAGATTACGGATATATATGCTACGGCTGTTGACTACGATCCGAAAGCTGAACAGTCACAGGAGTTCTTTGCAACAGTACAAAATAAATTGCACTTTGCCATACATGGTCATACAGCATCAGAACTAATTGCAAGTCGAGCAGATGCTACAAAGGAAAACATGGGCTTAACGTCATGGAAAGGTGATAAAGTACGCAAGCAAGACGTTAGAGTTGCAAAAAACTACTTAAATGAAAAAGAAATGAAGCAACTTAATCGTATTGTAACAATGTATCTGGACTATGCCGAAGATCAAGCAGAGCGGAATCAACCGATGTATATGAAAGATTGGGTGGATAAGCTGAATGCCTTTCTACAATTTAACGGGCGTGACATTCTTGAAAATGCGGGAAAGGTTTCGAAAGAAGTAGCTGAAAAATTAGCAGTACAGGAATATGAGAAATATAATCAGCATCGTATAGGAAAACGAGACAATAGTGATTTTGATGAATTTATTAAAAGGAATGAATTAAAGTAAAATGGATAGTTGGAAAGAATGGCGTAGAATAGTATTTAAACTTGCCTATTAACATCCTGTCTTTAATGAAACTATAATGTGGAAACTTACTGCAAATAGTTACTTATATATTGGATACACTATCCAGTAGAAATTATTACGAAATGGGGTAGTGTAAAATGAAGTATTTGTTGAAATTGTTATTGGTTTTTATTTTAATTTCAACTATACCTTTGTGTGTTCAAGCAAAAAACATAAAATACAATCATAACAGTATTACTATTTCAGAAGTCGAAAAAAAGGTTGACTTCAAAGTTCTTTCTCCAAAACAAGTGCCTAAGGATTGGACTTTAGAGATTAAGACTTATCCTTTAGGTGAAAAAGATACTATAACTAATTTCAGATTACATTACATGGATAAAAACGATAAGTATTTGATGGTTGGTATTGAACAAAGGAAAGCAGTTTCTAATGAAGTTGAAGTAAAGACACCAAATGCAGAAAAGATAAATATAAACGGTCATATTGCTTACTTCCAAGGATGGGGTAACGGTGGCGAAGGAGATAGCAAAGGTAAGAAAATTACAGGGGGATTACTTACTTGGATACAAGATGGAACTTATATAGAAATGGATAGTTCTAATATATCCAAGGAAAATATGATGAAAATTGCAAATTCATTGAAATAGGTTATTTTACTAAAGGGTTGTGAATATTGAACAAGAGATTTCGGATCGACATCTCTTGTACTGTTAAAGAGCAGGTAAATAGTTCGGCTTTAATAGTACCAGAGCAATTTAGCATCCATTTTCTTACCTTGTTTCTGCTTTTTATCTTTTATTGTCCATGTATCATTTATCTTTTGAAGAAAATAAACGATATTTGTGCCATCTCCTTCTTTCAAAAGGATGTATCCTTGGTCTTCTTTCAAATATGTAATAGGAGCAACAACATTTTTAAAAGGGTGTGTTTTTTTTGCGTATGGTGCAAGTTTAGTGCTTGCTATGTCTGTAACGATTTGATGTATTTGATTAAAACCTGAACTTTTAAGTTCACTTGGGTTATAATGCTTGTATGTTTCTAATTTTAAACCAAATGATTGTTTTATATCAGCAAGTATTTCTTTATAAAATGACTCGATCATTTTAAAAGTATCATCTCCTTTTATTTCAAAGTTAGTTACTTTATATCTGGAGTAACTGAAATCTAAGGTAATGAAAATTTTAAAATGTGGAGGATTGTGTGCGTGTTCAAACGTACTAACCACAAGCTTTGCTTGATAATTAAATGGTTCATTTGGTTCGTTTCGCTTAATACTTAGGAGTTTTGTGCCAATTGTATCAAACTGAAAACTGTAAGTTCCGAAAGTTTTAAAATCCATTAAGTAATTACTTATTTCTTCATCTATATGCGGTAAAAGAGTGTTTACAAATGCTTCTCTAATTAGTTGTTCTTCACTTTCTTGTTGTGCTTTTAAGTAGGTAGGAAAGAAACTAAAACAATAAATAATTGTAAAAAAGATCAATAAAGGCTTTTTCATTATAAATTAATTCCCTCCATTTCTAAGACATAGAGGTATTTTAACCAAATAGAATAATCTTATTATTTTTCACTAACGGATGATTTAATTTGACAAAAAAAGAAAAAACGTTTGGAAATAAGATTTATGTGTTGTTTTGTAGCTTAAATTAACCCCAACTGCGTGCATATGAAAATAAGAAGAATGGAAAATGAATGAAAAAAAACTTGTCTCCGTAAGATTTTTCGTAATCCATGGTCAAAACCATGGTCAGCTTTTTAAAAAGGTAGCTAAAAACCCTTATAAACACTGGTATTACAGCACATTCAGTAGACGGTGGTTCGACTCCCACCGTCTCCACCAAATACATATTTGGTGGTTTTTTTATGTTTTGTGACTTGAATTATATAATTGCCGTTTTGGCAGACATATGCTTCAAAAAACTAAAGGCAAGTATATACTTCAAAATACAATGAGCATAAACCTTCCTTTTAGATATTTTATGCTTTATTTTAGGAACGTATTTGATCATGATGGTTTAATAAAGAATTTTCACAACTAATTCTTTTAAAGCACAGTAGACTGTTTACTGTGTAGCAAAGAAGCTAACATTTACTTGAACAATAGCTCTTAATAAAGAGTTTTAAAGGTACCTGTAATGAGAGGTACTTTTTTCTAAATGATTAGTTATTTTAGAAGTACTTTCTATATAATTCCTGTCTCAATTTTCCACTTAACTGAGCATAGATACGAGTAGTTTCACTTTTCATGCCCCAATAAACTTTGTATAACATCAAGAGGGGCTCCGTTATTAAGAAGGTGTGTGGCATAGCTGTGTCTGAGTTGGTGAGGGTGAATGGTCTTATTTATACCTGCTCTCTTTGATATTCTTTTAATGACATACCTCATTTGAGCTATACTCATGCGATGTGGCACTCGCTCTGTCACAAAAATAGCTGGATCTTGATCCGTTCGAATTTGCATATAACGTTTTAACCAAATGTCGCATCGGATATTAAAATACACTTCACGTTCCTTATCTCCCTTCCCTCTTACAATGGCGGAACGATCTGACCAATTAATACAGTTACGGTCTAATGAAACAATCTCTCCAATCAGGCAACCTGTTGAAAACATAAACTCAAATATGGCTTTCTCCATTGGAGTATTGCAAGCTTCCCTCAAGTGCTCGATTTTTCTTTCCCCACTTTTGGTTCTTTGATCTTCGAAGCTGGATTCACAGGAATATGGCCTTCTTCATGTAACCACCGAAAGAATGACCGAATAAATCTAACTCTGTGGGCAAGGCTTGAGGGTTTTAATCCTTCACTGGATGAAGCCAAGTAATCCTTAAATTCCTTGTGTGGTAATCGACTGAACATTAATATCTTGGAAGTGGCGGACTAAGAGGTTTGCCTGAAGACGGTAGGCGTTTTAGGGTATGAGGTGAAGACCCTTCAATTCGTTTTTCCGCTTTGTAGGCTTCCCAGGCTTTTGTTAGTAACACGTAAAATCCCTCCATTTAATTAACTTCATTTAGAGGAATTATTTCCATATTTGTGGAAACAAAGAACAATCAATCGTCATTTTCTGGTATGATTTAGGTATGAAAATCATAGAGATTGTGAAATAGTGACCTTAAACTAAAGAAGCAGACTTGTTTAAGAAAGAAGTAATAAAAAGATGGTTAATCAGGAGGTCATGATGAGAATTATTAGAGATACAGGTAAAAGTTTTGATTTAGAAAATTTTCTTTCAAAGCCTTTAGTAGCTCATTTATCAACAGTGGTAGAGGATGCACCGAGAGATTCACCTGTTTGGTTTTATTGGGAAGATAACAAAATTTGGATAATAGGTACAGCTTCAGATACATTTCCAGATAGAATAAGGGAAAATCCAAAGTGTGCTATTGGAATAGTAGATTACAATCAGCATAATGGACTTTTTTTACATGCAGGATTTAGAGGTACAGCAACCGTAAAGCCTTTTGAGAAGATGATAGCTAATCAGTTAATTTCTCGTTACTTAGGTACTGAAATAGAAAAATGGGACCCACGTTTTAAAAACTTAGATAATAGTAATGTTTTAATATGCTTTATCCCTGAAACAGTAGTAGTTCGTGACCAATCATTTGTCCTTCCTAAACAACCAGAAATAGCAGATTGTTCAAAGGAATAGTTATTTCTTGTGCTAACGGAAGCTTATCTTGAATAAGGACTTTGTGACTTATTGGATAGTGAGCTTAAAGTGTATTTAATTTTGAATAGAATTCTTATAGAGACATTTGATATAATTGAACTGAGGTGAAATCTAAATGAATTCAATGAGTGAACAGGCAAAACAAGAATTATTTAGTGCACTAAATGGAAGAGAGTCAGGAGTCTTTGTTATGAATGGTAAATTGGTTTCCGTTGAAGTAGAAGGTGAATCAGAAAGAATAGATTATGCTTTGGATTCTGATTTAGCACAAGAAATTGAAGAATATCCTGAACTTAAAGCTTCATTGACTAGGTATTTAGATAATCCAGATATGAAAAGGTATTCTGGAAGAGAGCTGAAATCTAAGCGCAATGAAGAAAGAAAATAAAAAGCCTTTTACTGTTCTTTTTACAGAGGAGTTTGAATTGAGTTTAGATAAAATTCAACATTTCTTTTCTGATCAAGGAGAAGAAACCTTAAACTGGTGGTACGCCAAAGAAGACGAAATAATTGATTATATTGATGATAAGCTTTCCAGTAACCCTTTCATTGGTCAATCAGTTGAAAGTGGAAGTTTTAAAGGGTTAAGAAGATTAATATACGGTAAAAGTAGACATAAAATGTTGAACTATGTAATTTACTATGCAGTACATGAAAATGATGGATACGTTGATGTTATTAACATATTACCTTCAAGAACAGAAAGAAAGCGTATAAGGAAATAATGTAAAGGTTGTTGCTGAAAAAGTGACAACCTTATTTTAATCCACTGTCGCTCTTACACTAAGAAGCAGTAATGTTTAAAAAGATCATCAGGTATAGAGGTCTTATATGGGAACAGAAGCCCAAATCGTTTACGATAAAAGAATTGTTCACTTGTAACAAGGGAACAAGAAAAAAGCATTGGATCTAATACCAATGCTTTTTCTATCTGGTTATGGACTCACTGAGTTTGCTATCTCAACTAAATTTTCTGGTGTATTTTGGTCTGACACATCTTTGTTTATGTTAAGAATATACTGCCAACCATCTTTTTCGAAGATAAGTAGATTAAATCCTTTTGCTTTTTTTGTACTATATATCGCTTTACTACCATCTTTAAGAGTAAAAGTTTGATCAATATGATCTTCTATAATTGATAATCCGTGCTTTGCTGGCTTGACCCAAATCATATAGTGATTTTTTGGTTTATCTTTATGACGGTATTCAATTTCAAGGCCATCATTTATGTCACCTTCCAAGTTGCTTAACCTGCCGAAGCTATGAGTAAATGTAACTGGAGGTATTTGTATAGGCAGAGCAATATCCTTTTTAAAGTGCTCTTTGCTTTCTTGTATAGCAACGTTAACTTCCTTGAATCCAATGTCAAATAGCGATTTTTGGAATTCTACGCTTGTGTAGTTAGCTTTAGCTTCATTAAATATTAAAAAGGTTAAAACAATACAAAAAATAATGTTGGTTAAAAGTTTGATCATTACCACTTCCTCGAATTTTTTTGGGAATATTCTTAGAGGTTACTATCTGCAATTATTAACTTAAATATTAAATGTTCTCCATTTGAGGACATAACTTCTGGAAAATCTGAAAAAGATTAATAAGTATCGTTATTGAAGTAAAGGAGGCTTTTCTGCAAAGAGAAGAACGCCTTTTCATTATGTAAGGAGTAATATTTAATGAAGAAATGTAACTTTATGGTAAAATAATTAGACGGTTGAAAAAAATTAAAGTTAATAGGTAAAGGAGGAGAAGTTTATGGCAAATAAGAAACTACTCTATTTTTGCTGTTTGTTTATTTTCTCTTTACTATTTGGTTGTTCTAGTGAAGTATCTCAAAAGTATTCTAAATTAGAGCAAATTGAAAAAGTTATTGTACAATCCATGAAATCTGACGGAACCCTTAATAAGGGTGAAACGGTTCAAGATAAACAAACAATAGAGAACGTAAAGAACATATTTAGTGAAATAGAATGGAAAACGGATAAGAATTTTAAAATAGATAGAAAAGAAGATGCTATGCTTACGTTATTTTATAATAGTGAGGAAGCAACACAAGAAGGTACAGATGAGTTTAAGATAAATGAGTATAGGATATGGTTTAACGAAGATCTAACAGCAACGATTATTACTTATGATGAAAATGAGTCGTATTTTAGTGTTATAGAATCTCACTCGGCTCAAAATTTAGCTAATTTAATTTATTGATTACTGATTTAGAATTTACAGTTGCTCACTAAAAAAACAGGGAGCTTATCTCTAATAACAAAATTACTATATATTGAGCGTTATTCCAATTTATCTTAATCATGATAAAATGTAAGTAAATATGTCGGAGGGGCCTTAAATGAAGTGGATTGATGTGTGTGAAGATTTTCCAGAGCAATGGGTTTTAATTGAAGCTGTTCGAGCACATACAAATGAGAAAAGTGAACGTATTTTAGATGAGATTGCTCCTTTGAAAAAGTTTTCTAATTCTTCAGATGCTATGAAAGCATATCAAAAAATTCATCAAGAAGAACCTGGAAGGGAATTATACGTTCTTCATACTAGCCGTAAGGAGCCTAACATCATTGAGAAAAAATGGGTAGGTATCAGGAGATAGTGAAAAAATTAATAATTGAAGACGGTTTATTGCTTACGGATATGGAAGTAATATTTTCAGGACAGTTGCTACTTTACAACGTGTGTTAGTGGATACAGGGTCGGGAAGTACAGTTATATCAACAGACTAAGCAGAGTCAATTGGTATTGTAGCAGAAGAAAATGACATGATATACCGTATTAGTGGCGTCGGAGGCTCAGAGTTTGTAGCGGGAATTTCGAGTTGCCCCACCGTGTAACACTACTAGTGTTACACTTATATAATTTTAACCACTAAAATAAGAATGGGGGAAAAATATGAAACAATTGGGGACACTATACTTTTTCTGTGGAAAAATGGGGGCAGGAAAATCAACTAAATCAAAACAATTGGCGATAGATAAACATGCGGTACTGTTGTCTGAGGATGAATGGCTTTCATGTCTTTATCCCAATCAAATCGCTTCATTTGACGACTATCTAAAATTCTCAGCGCAGCTCAAGCCGTTGGTGAAAAAGCATGTCCAAAACATATTAAGTGTCGGTACAGATGTAGTGATGGATTTTCCAGCTAACACTCAAAAACTGCGAAAGTGGTTTTTGGATATGGCGTCAGAGGTCAATGCAAACCATCAATTAATTTTCCTTAATCTGAACAACGAGCAATGCTTACGTCAAATTGCCCAAAGGCGTAACGAACAACCTGAAAGAGCGGCTTTTGACACGGAAGCGGTGTTTATTCATGTTACAAAATTTTTTGAAGCACCAGAAGCATCCGAGGGTTTAAATGTTTTAGAGTTTAGTGGGAAAGAATAACAAGGTGTTCAACCTAGCGTTATAGAGCAGGAGGCAATTTTGTTTGCAACGGGTAATTAAACCTTCTCAATAAGCTTTTCATACTATCAACTTCATAGATTTTTCGAAATTGTTTAGATCTGCGACCTCTGCCCCTCACAAGACCACTGGGTATGAGTACAATAATTACGCGGTTCAGTATACTTCTGGCCAAACACATATTGAGTGTAAAAAATTAAGTGAGAGGATTTGTGTGTATAGAGTACCTTCTGTTCTGGGAGGTACTCTTTATAATATAAAATGAAATGTAAGTAAGGGAAAAGTTATAATATATATATGTTAAAATAGATTAACTTTTTGAATTAGTGTTGAATTAGAAGACGATATTGACGAGAGACTGAAACGAAATAAAAGTCCACACCGACTTGCACACAAGCCTTCTAAAAAGAAACGTTGATTGGTCAGAAAATGAACTAAAGGAAACTATGAAAAAATATAGGTTGAACCGTAACAGCTAGAAAATGTGTTTTCAGGTGACTTAAATAGAGAAGAAGTATCAGAATGGACTGAATTTTTATGTTATGATTGCTGAACCAAAGGTCTATGATGAAAATGTTTGGGAGCGTAATAACGAGACAGTCGTTCAATAAATCTAAGAAAAGGGAGGGCAATATAAAATGAATATATTTGTGAAATGGCTTTTCACGTCAATGTCCTTGGCACTTATAAGCTTAGTCCTAGTATTTAATGTAGAAAATTTGGCGACTTTAACGGGAGGAACCAATAGATATGTCTTGCTAATAGGAATTTTATTTACTTATTTATTAATATTTGGGACGTTTTTCTGCTTATTTAAAGCAAACGGGGAACAAAAAATAAAAATGCTGGTTATATCCTTATTTACTTCGTTACTTTCGTTAGGTGTATTCGTTTTGAATAGTTTCATTTTTGTTATTTATTTTATAGGAAAATAGTCAATACACTTTAACTAAAAGAGCGTTTCTAAACAAGCAGAAACGCTTGTTAGCTACTAGGTAAGTATAAGTGCAAGTGCAACTATGCCTCTGTCTTCGCCAATTGGCGAGTTTTCTTTATTTTCTCCTTTTAGAGTATTAGGAATAAGGAATAGGAAAGTAACTTACTTAGAGGAATATTAGGATTAGGGATAAACTCAATGCTTGTCGTTGCTTTGGAGGGTAATAAATCAAGGGCATGAGAAGCTACTATACCTTTTTAAAAAATAGATAAATTAGTATATAATGGCCATATTGTGCAACGTATTATAAAGTTTGATAGAGGTGAAAATAAAATGGGAATAAATGTTGTATTATATCAACCAGAAATCCCTTCGAACACAGCTAATATAGCGCTAACCTGTGCTGCAACGAACTCAATTTTACATTTAATTCGGCCGCTTAGTTTTTCAACGGATGAAAAGATGTTAAAAGCAGCTGGTATTGATTTTTGGGACAAAGTAAATGTCCGCTATTATGATTCAATAGAGGAATTTTATGAGCTAAACCCAATGGGGGATTATTTTTTTATTGAAAATTTCGGCGATGGAAGATATACAGATTTTAATTACAGCAATCCTGATAGGGAATACTTTTTTATTTTTGGGCGTGAAACGAATGGTATTCCACGAGAAATAATTGAAAAGTATAAAGATAAATGCTTAAGAATTCCAATGACAATAAATGTCCGTTCCCTTAATTTATCAAATACTGCAGCCGTACTTATATATGAAGCATTAAGACAACAAGGATATCCAAATCTAAAATAAAAATAGAGCAGAGATTAGGCTTGTTTTTTAATAACAAAGACCTAAGTCACGAAGTTTAAAACGTTTTCCTATATCATCTCCCTCTCCAAAAGAGTGCGGTAATGATATAAAGAGACATTAATCATATGGTTATGTCTCTTTATTAGTATAATAAACTTCCGATTGAAAGAAGGAAAAAAAACACCTAGTATCGAATAATGTGAATATTGGGTAGGCATACATAACTGATGCAGCAGGAATGGCATAAGTTACTAAAATGGTTCTGAAATAAATTAGGTAATGATAATTATGTGAAGTGATGAACATAATATAAGGATATAAGGAAATATAAGAATTATGTTAAATGGAGAAAATTGATGAAGAAATTTATTAACAAGATTCATAGTAAAGAAACAAAGATTGCGGTATATGTTAAAGAAAATGACTTTAAACCTGTATGGTTCGTAGTTGCAATTTTTTGGGTAACATTTGGTACATATGCTTATAATGAATTTCTTAATAACAAGACAGTAGTAACAGAACTATTGTTTTTGTTTATAACGATTTCAATCATTTGGAAGAACAAATCACTTATAAAGCCGTTTTTCCAAAATCCATTTAAACAAGTGGGGATACCTTACACTTGGTCCAATATTTTATGGATATATCCCTTCAGTGTATTATTCATTAGTGCTTTGTTCGTAATAGTAATACAAAGTGTAGGACTAGTTCCCGATGATCCTCAAAACATTGATCAAATGTCTATGACCTTTGGAGAATATATTACTAACCTATTAACCTTACCTTTATTAGTTTTTGAAGAAGAGTCCTTCAATGTACTCATGGTGGCAGCCTTGGCTAGAATGTTTTCTAAACGATTGAAACATGGGTGGTTTTATATAGTCGTTTTATTAACATCTTGTTACTTTGGATTTCTTCATGTAACTGCATGGGGCTGGGAATCAGCGATTTCAAGAATGTTCATACATATTCCATTTATTTTTAGTATCTTATATTTCAAAACAGCTTGGATTAGTATATTAGCGCATCTTTACCAAAATGCAATGACTTATACATCTGTTATTTACCCTGAGTTTCCAACTCTATTTGTGGAATACGGTATGTTGTTGTGTTTATTAATAATTGTATATAGACGGGTACTAACCAAATTAAAACGATAGGATTCTAATAGAGAAGTAAAATAAAAGACTAATATATTAGAAGCGTAGTATTCACTTTAAACTACGTGCAGTATGGATTGAAAGTGTTAATTGATAACTAACTATGTCAGTTTATATGAGATGAGTGGATTAGCAAAAAGATACAAGCGAGGACAACACATGTGTATCCGGAATTTTTAACATTCAGTTTATGCTTATTTAACTTATATTAACGTTAAAGGAGAAAATAATGAAACTTGATGTGCAATTAACTGATAAAAATGAAGCATATATTATAAAAAACTTGTATCCCTTGTATCTCTATGACCTATCCGGACATTATGGTTTACTTCCTAATATGCATGGTATTTATGAGGAGAGTAATGATTTCCGAACATTAAAAGACCAGTATGATATTCAAAATATTTGGTGGAAAAAGCCAGGTGTTTTATTCCCATACATAATTTTGGTAAATGAAATACCAGTGGGATTTATTCTAATAGCAACTCCACCACATTGCAATAAAGGAATAGATTACTTTGTAAATGAATTTTTCTTAATTCAGTCATTAAGAGGGCAAGGTATTGCTGAGCGTGCAGCAAATATAGTGTTCTCACAGCATAAGGGGACTTGGGAGCTGTTTACTAATCCACTAGAAAAAAATGTTGTTGGCCAAAAATTCTGGAGGAAGACTGTTTCTAATTATACTAAGGGAGCTTACATTGAGGAGAACGGTGAAACTTTTGATGGACATAAACTTATTTTTCGGTTTAACAACTCTGAAAAATAAAGGTACCTTGGATATAGTCAGGGTACCTTTTTTGTAGTCGTAATGAGTTTTTTTTATCAAGCTATTCATTAATTAGTTGTTGAACTTGTTGAATCACCTGCTGTGCTTTTTCAAGTTCCTCTTGAGCAAAATGACATGCTTCTGCTTCATCACTGTTTGAGTTAACTTGTTTTAAATGAAAATGTGCTTTGTGGATGATGTCTTGAGCTTTTTGTAATTCGCTTTTTGGGTTCATTATAAAGTCTTCCTCCTTCTTCAAATCCTTCATACTTATCATGTGCCAAATTTAGTTGATTACGCATTCTCATGTTTTTGTCTATTACCAACCACCCTTAAGTTTCACAACTTAGACACACTAAAATGTAAAAAAGTCTTTACGTTTTCCACTAATTGGATTAAAGTGAAAATGTAAAAAGTATTTTACATTTTTAGGAGGGAGTATACATGAATAAGTCATCTGAAATGGATGAAATGGAAACAAAAATTGAGCTATTTTCTATTTCCAGAGCTTATATCGTGGGTGTTGCAGGATTAGGTATTATTCAGCTAGCCACCATTTTTTATGATATAAATATAGAATATTTACCTGTTTTACTACTTGCAGCAATGATGATAACGAGAACGGTAAATAGACTTATTATTAAAAGAAAGATGATGTAGCTTGAAAAATACAATTCGAGAACGAAGAAAAGATTTAAAATTAACGCAAAATGATTTAGCATTGTTATTATCAGTTAGTAGACAAACTATTAATGCCATTGAAAATAACAAATACAATCCTACGCTAGAACTCGCCATGAATCTAGCTAGAGTTCTTAATACAACTGTAGACGAACTATTTTCTTTAGAAGATTAGCTAACAGTGAGAGAAACCTTATAGAATGTAGATGAAATAAAGCTAAATGATGGTATCCTTAAATTTAATAAAGAAGTTATTATTATGAGAACTCAATGGACATTGTTTGGATTAATGTCTGGTATTGCAAGTGTTTTTTTGTTTATCAATCGGTGTATGAAGAAAATGAACTTACGAAGATGTATCCAAGCTACGAATCGTATAAAAAAGCAGCAGGCCCCTTTGGTCTTTGTTCCAAGGGTTAGAAAATGAGTATTAAAGAATGAAAAATATGAAAGTAAGTTCTCATTAGAGGAATTATGAGCAACGTCATAAAAATAGGGTAACAACTAACTTGATTGGAGATTAAAAGATGTCAAATTGGACAGTGGAACAAATGAAGAGAGTTGACGACAAGGTTGCTATTGTAACAGGAGCAAATAGTGGACTGGGCTTAGAAACAGCAAAAGCTCTTGTGCAAAATGGAGCCCATGTTATATTAGCTGTAAGAAACAGCAGCAAGGGAAACGAAGCTAAGAAGTGGATTATCTCACAAACTAGCAATGAAGCGGTGACTAAAGTTATTGTGATGGAGCTTAATTTAGGAAGTCTTGCAAGTGTGAAAACTTTTGCTGAAAGCTTTCAACAATCATTCGACAGACTCGATCTATTAATTAATAATGCGGGCGTGATGATTCCTCCTTATGGAAAAACAGCCGATGGATTTGAACTTCAATTCGGAACGAATCATTTAGGGCATTTTGCCTTAACGGGATTGTTATTACCCATGCTAAAGAAAACAGAGGGTGCTCGTGTAGTAACGCTTAGCTCACTTGCTCATCGCGGGGCAGAGATTGACTTTCATAATTTAGATGGAGGTAATGGTTATAAGGCTGGTAAGTTCTATGGTCAAAGTAAGCTAGCAAACCTTTATTTTGCTAAAGCGTTAGATGAAAAATTAAAGGAAGCTGGTTTAGGTGTAAAGAGCTTAGCTTGTCATCCTGGAATATCAGCAACAAATTTGTTCCGAATCGGAAAGAATAAACAAACTCCTTGGTATGCTAAAATATTATTACCGATATTTTCTCAATCGGCAGCAATGGGGGCGCTACCTACATTGTACGCAGCGACAGAGGAAAGCTTGAAGGGCGGAGAATATATTGGTCCCGACGGAAAAGGAAATCGTAAAGGATATCCAACTGTTGAAAGACCACATAAATCAGCAGACAGTCGAGAAAGTATGAACAA
Organism: Bacillus sp. HMF5848; assembly: GCF_003944835.1. Taxonomy (GTDB): domain Bacteria; phylum Bacillota; class Bacilli; order Bacillales; family HMF5848; genus HMF5848. The sequence goes on along the minus strand of NZ_RWIV01000001.1, from coordinate 3,614,854 downwards.
GCTCTGGACTGTGTCAGAAGATTTAACCGGTATAAAGTTTGATTTCTCGAAATAACTCAATTTGATTTTTTATTGTGAGTGGAATTCATGTGAAAATGTAATGGCTAACATAATAAGTATAAACAAGATGACATCATAGTTCTACGGGCAGAAATATTATGTTAGAAGTGCCAAATTGTTAAGAGTGTAATCTTTCCACTCATGTGAGCACTCCTGACTCTAAAGCTAGAAAGAAAAACATAGAAAAACAAAATAATACAAGATGTTTGGTTTGTAATTTTCGAAAACACCCAAATTATATAATCTAGATTGAAACCTTTTGTGTAGTATTCTGCATTATTTTTCTTAGTATTTTATATAGATTTGAATAATAATGATAATTATTTTCAATAATAAATATGAATAGAGACAACCAAGTTCGTGGTTGTCTCTATTACGGAAATCTTATAAATCAGCTGGTTCAAACGTTTTACAATCTGTTTCTGCGCTGGATGACGCATTATTATCTTTATGGTTAACAACATAAATTTGAGTTGCCCCACATTTGTTCTGACTAGTAATGTTGTGTACACAACTGCTTACTTCACAAAGGACATCTTGTGCCATTGCTGTAACACCTCCTTCATTTTTAGGATTAACTTGCTTTAATTATCCTATTCAAATGCGTAGGTGTTCTTTTTTTGTAGATATTTCTAGACTTTATTTAGCCACCTTTCAGTTTGTCATACAACTTGCTAATCCTCGTAATGGTAAAATCAGGTAAATATTACCTCGAAAATAATATACGTCTATAAATTATGTTAATTTCATTCAATATTGCCTGCGATGAATTAATAAAAAAAATTGACATCTTTTCAATATGACTTTATGATTTATCTATATTTTGATTAGTATCCCTAAAGGGGAGTAGCTTTTACAACAATGTCGTCATTTCAGAGTTAATTCTCTCGGCTTTGTTGGCAACTCATGTTGTTAGCAAGACCTTTACACTAAATGGTAAAGGTCTTTTTGTATTAATAAACCTTTTCCATTTACGGAGAAGGTTTTTTCTTTGTTTGAAAAATTTACAGAAAGGCTAAATAAGCTGTAAGGAATGGTCTACAAATAAGTTCAGTTGTGATTGAAAGGTTTCACTTGAGGGATGCCTGCCTGTTTTTAATAACAGGTTTGGATAAAACCGACAACATATATACCAAAAAGTTAAACAATACTAAATACGGATTGTTGTACAAATTAAGGAGGAAGTATTTTAATGGAAATTTCCATTTTATTAGAATATGGTTGGGTATTATTGTTGTTAATTGCCTTAGAAGGTTTATTAGCTGCTGATAATGCCCTTGTATTAGCTATTATGGTTAAACATCTGCCAGATGAGCAAAGAAAAAAAGCATTATTTTATGGGCTTGCTGGTGCATTTGTATTTCGATTTGCGTCTCTATTTGCCATCTCCTTCCTAGTAAATGTATGGCAAGTACAAGCAATTGGAGCATTGTATTTGTTATTTATTGCATTTAATCATATATTAAGAAAAGTCGTGTTTAAAAAAAGAACAGAAAATGTAGAGGAAGACAAAAAGAAAAAATCAGGTTTTTGGGGAACTGTGTTTAAGGTTGAATTAGCTGACATAGCATTTGCTGTTGATTCTATTTTAGCTGCAGTTGCACTAGCCGTGACACTTCCAAATACTAACCTTCCTAACATTGGTGGTCTTGATGGTGGTAAGTTTTTAGTTATTTTCGCAGGTGGGCTAATTGGGTTAATAATTATGCGCTTTGCTGCGAACATGTTTGTAAGATTACTTCATTCAAGACCAGGCTTAGAAATAGCAGCGTTCTTAATTGTTGGTTGGGTAGGTGTTAAACTATCTGTTTACACTTTATCTCACCCTGAATTAGCTGTGTTGCCAGAAGGTTTTGCGAAATCTCCTGGATGGAAGATTACCTTCTATGTTGTTCTTATACTAATTGCAGTGGGTGGATGGTTTTTATCAAAAGAGAAAAAAGAGCCAGCTCATTTGTGATGTAATGTAAGTAGAAACGATAAAGAAACGTTCAGAAATTTACCTGGACGTTTCTGTTTCTTTTTAAAAATAAATTTGTCACATTTTGTGCACATATTCAACACAATTTGTTCACAAAGTATCGCTGTTTATGTGATATTATTCACATACAGATAAGTTATGTATCATGTATATAGTGTTAATCGATTTAAGTATGGGAGGGTATGATTTTGGAATCTGTTGAATTTAGTCGTTATTTAACAATGCTAACGCTCTCTGTGCATGTTGTTTTTGCTACTGTTGGAGTAGGTGTGCCATTGTTTATTATGATAGCCCACTGGATTGGGTTAAAAAGAGAGGACCAACACTATATTCTAATGGCGAAGCGTTGGACACGTGGGTATGTCATTAGTGTGGCAGTAGGTGTAGTTACGGGAACTGCCATTGCCTTACAACTTGCATTATTGTGGCCACGTTTTATGGAGTTTGCTGGTCAGCTTGTTGCATTACCGCTATTTATGGAAACATTCGCTTTTTTCTTTGAAGCTATCTTTTTAGGCATTTATTTATACACTTGGAATCGTTTTAAAAATCCAAAGCATCACTTTTATTTACTCGTTCCCGTCGTTATAGGTGGAGCTATGTCAGCTTTATTTATTACTTCAGTGAATGCGTTCATGAACACACCACAAGGTTTTACGTTATTAAATGGTGAGTTAACAAATATTCAACCTTTACTAGCTATGTTTAATCCGGCAATGCCAACAAAAGTGGCACATGTTTTAAGCTCTGCTTATATGACGGCTGCATTTGTTCTTGCTTCTATTGCAGCGTTTCATCTTTTGCGTGGTAGTCGACATGAATATCACCGTAAAGGACTTTCATTGACGATGAAGGTAGGATTTATTTTCTGTATTGCTACAGCGTTGATAGGAGATTTATCTGGAAAGTTTCTAGCAGAATATCAACCTGAAAAATTAGCAGCAGCAGAATGGCATTTTGAAACAAAAGGTGAAGCACCGATTATACTTTTTGGAGTGTTAACAGAAACAAATGAAGTAAAGTATGCTATTGAGATTCCATATGCACTTAGCATACTTGTCCACAGTAACCTGTCTGGTGAAGTGACGGGTCTAAATGATATTCCAGAAGAATATCATCCACCATATGTTATTCATTACTTTTTCGACATTATGGTATCAATTGGGATAGGGCTAACACTGTTGTCCATGTTTTACTTACTTGCACTTAAACGCAATTGGGCCATTATTAAAACAAAGTTGTTTAGAACTTTCCTTGTTTTAACGGGACCGTTAGCAATGCTTGCCATTCAAGCGGGCTGGTGGTTTACAGAAGTTGGTCGTCAACCTTGGATTATGAGAGGATTTATGAAAACAGCAGAAGGCGCAACAGACTCTAATTACGTGTGGGTTATGTTTATTGTATTTGCCTTCGTATATCTCATTCTTATGATTGGAACAGCTGTTGTGTTAACACGTATGTTTAGAAATAATCCAGTAGAATATGAAATAGATGGGTTAAGCAAGCAAGAGGGGCTAGGCGAGCAAAGGGGTGTTACCGTATGACGATTGAAATTCTAGGCATTTCTGTTTTGTGGTTATTTCTATTTGGATATGTCATTGTGGCATCAATTGACTTTGGAGCCGGTTTTTTTAACGCATCAACTATTGTGACAGGTAAACATCATATTGTGAACTCTGTCATTCAGCGTTACTTGTCACCAGTTTGGGAGATTACGAATGTTTTTCTTGTTTTCTTTTTTGTAGGAATGATTGGATTTTTCCCAAAGACTGCTTATTATTTTGGAACAGTACTTTTAATTCCAATTAGTATATCGATTATTTTATTAGCATTACGTGGAAGCTATTATGCATTCGGTACGTACGGATCAAAAGGGCATAAAGGATACACGCTTATGTATGGTGTGACAGGCGTCTTTATACCAGCGTCTTTAACGACTGCTCTTATTGTTTCTCAAGGGGGCTTTATTAAAGAAACGGCGAAAGGAACTATTGAGCTAGATTATTTCGCTTTATTTACGAGTCCATTTTCATGGTCAATCGTACTACTAAGCTTAGTAAGTGTGCTGTACATTTCAGCTAGCTTTTTAGCCTATTATTCATCAGTCGCAGAAGATAATGGGGCATTAAAGCTATTTAGAAAGTATACATGGATATGGAGCTTTCCAACTATTATTACAGCTTTAGGTATCATCGTTGAAATGAGATGGCATAATCCATCTCACTTTGAGGGCTTACTAGACCTTTGGTGGGTATTTGCCTTATCAACGCTTTGTTTTGTAACGAGCTTGTGGTATTTGAGGAAAGCACGTTATGGCCTGTCGTTTATTTTCGTGGTGCTTCAGTTTGCTTTCGCTTTTTACGCATATGGCGCATCGCGATATCCATATTTACTATATCCGTATTTAACTATCTATGATGGATTCACGAATCAAACGATGGCCATTTCATTAGTCATTGTATTTGTAATAGGGTTAATGTTACTTATTCCATCATTATATCTTGTATTTAAACTGTTTATTATGAACAAGCCGTATATAAAAAATCAAAAAATGTAAGGAGGATTCCTTTATGCATACCTTTTTATTGTTTTATGCTCCTCTCCTTATTGTTGTGTTAGCTGTAATTCTGTCTTTTTGGGTCGTATCAAAAAGCACGAAAGTAGAGGAATAACCGATGAACACACTACAAAAGCTAGCACGTAATCAGAAAGGACGTTATTATGCTCTTTTTGCCATGGCAATAGCTTTTGGGGTTTTCGTCATAACACAAGCGTATCTTATTGTGTCTGTTGTAGAGGACATATTTTTAAAAAAGCACGGTTTTCAGCAAGTGGTGCCATCTTTAATCGGCTTGTTAGCCGTGCTTTTTCTAAGAGCTCTTTTGCAATATGGCACAAGTCATATAGGGATAAAGATGGCTTCTGTTGTCAAAATGGAGTTTCGGAAAAAGTTGCTACAAACATATGCTAATCAAACGATTCTTTCTTCTTCTAAGGAGCATTCTGGGAGTAAGGTAAGTGTTATGCTTGACACAGTTGATGAAATTGAAAGCTTTTATAGTAAATATGTGCCACAACGAATTATATCAACTGTAGTAACACTGATAATACTCATAGTTATATTTTCACAGCATATCTATTCTGGTTTGATTATCTTATTTACGGCGCCATTTATTCCATTTTTTATGATTATTATCGGCAAAGCAACACAGCAAAAATCCGAAGAAAAGCTAGATAGTTTAACGGCTTTTTCCGGAAGGTTTTTGGATACACTTCAAGGCATGTTGAGCTTGAAATTGTATGGTAAATCCTCTCACTATAAAGAAGTTATTCGTACGAGTAGCGTTGAATTTCGTGACACAACGATGGCTATTTTAAAAATTGCTTTTACTTCTTCGTTCATGCTTGAATTTATATCAATGCTTAGTATTGGGCTTGTTGCTTTGGAGTTAGGGTTAAGATTAGTTGTTTTTCAGCAAGTAAGCTTTTTTACAGCTTTTTTCATTTTGTTGTTAGTACCAGAATTTTTTCATCTTCTTAAAGAATTAGGTAGTGCCTTTCATGCAGGTAGAAGTAGTTCAGGTGCTGCAGCAAAAATTCAGAATGTGTTAGGGCAGGAGCATACCGCTACAAATGATACTAACCTAAACCAAGATAGAAAACTATTGCAATGGGGGCAACAATCACTAAAGGATAAATTCGTAAAAATAGAGTTGAAAAAAATCGGTTTTTCTTATGATGGTGATGGATTTTCATTAACGAACATTAACGCTGTTCTTCCTACTGTAGGACAAGTAGCTATCGTCGGCAGAAGTGGTGCTGGAAAAACGACATTACTCCATATCATCGCAGGTCTTTTAAAAGAAAATGGTGGGGACATACTGATGAATGGTGTACCGCGATCTTCTTATGCAGAGAAAGAATGGTTTAAAAACATTAGCTATATTACGCAAAATCCCTTTCTCTTTGCGGGGACAATTGCTGAAAATATTGCACTTGGCCTTGATATGACTATGGATGAAATTGAGGCGGCCTCTAGAAAAGCGAACATTCATGAACTGATTGTATCGTTGCCAAATGGGTATGAAACGAATATTGGTGAAGGCGGACGAGGTCTTTCAGGCGGAGAAAAACAACGTATTGCACTCGCACGTGCATTCTTGAAGAATCCGTCGATTATATTGTTCGATGAACCAACGTCAGGTCTTGATTTAGTAACTGAGCAAGTGCTACAGCAATCAATACAATTACTGTCTGAACAGGCTGTTATTATTACGGTAGCGCATCGATTGCACACTATTAAACAAGCAAATCATATTTTATTTATGCACAATGGAACCATTTATGCTCAAGGTACACATGAACACTTAAACGAAACTGTTGAAAGTTATCGCGGATTGTTTTCACGAACAGAGGAAGGGGGAGAGTTGTGAAAGAATTAGCTTATATCGTTAACATCATGTTAAAGGAAAAGAGAGACGTCTATTTTTCTATTATATCTGGATACGTAGCAGGATTAGCGGCAGTTGGGTTGTTTGCTGCTAACGGTTATTTAATTTCTCAAGCAGCTCTCCATCCACCGCTGTATGTGCTTATTGGGATGGTTGCTGTTGTTAAAATAGGAAGTATTATTCGTGCAGTTAGTCGATATGGAGAACGATATTATTCACATCGAGCAACGTTCACTATGCTAAGTGATCTTCGCGTTCACTTTTATGAGAAGCTAGAAAAAATGCCACTTAGTTACATTCAAACGTTTAGAAGTGGTGATTTACTTGCTCGTATCGTCGGAGATGTAGAAAGCTTACAAAACTTCTTTTTACGTGTGTTATATCCACCAATTATAATGGTGATGGTCTTTTTAAGTACTATTATTTTCGTTTCTTTTTACTCAATAGAAGTGGTGCTCATTTTAACGGTTGGTTTATTATTAACGGGCATAGTGATACCTGCGTGGTTTGCAAAAAGGCAACGTGCATTAAGCAATCAAGTAAGTGAGTCGCGAGTACAGTTTTCCACTGAGGTGACAGAGTGGTTTCAAGGATTTCGAGAGTTGAAAATTCATCAACGTCTAGAAGCAAAAGAGCAGCAATTGTTTGAAGCGTCAGGCACTTATATTGCCGAGCAAGAACGGTCTAGTCAACAAGCTAATTTAAATTACTCTGTTAACTTAGCAGTCTCTTTTCTCATTTTTTGGTCCGTCATAGCTGTGAGTAGCTATTTAGTATCAACAGCAAAGTTAGACGGGGTGTTTCTAGCGATGATTGTTATGATAAGCTTAACTCTATTTGACCATTCAACCCCTATGGCAACTTTACCGGTGTATTATGAAGAAAGCGAGCGGGCAACAAAACGACTGTATTCTGTTGTTTCTTCAAATTCAAACAGTGAACATCTTCACCAAGGCAAAATGGAGCTATCTAGTAAGGTTCCCTCTATTATGTTAAATAATGTTGAATATAGTTATCCAGAGGAGCTGCGTAAAGTTGTTCAGGACTTCACTTTACATTTGCCTGCTGGATCTAAAACAGCGATTGTAGGACCTAGTGGCTCTGGGAAGTCTACTATTATAAAACTAATACTGAATTTATATCATGCAAATAAAGGTGACATATTTATTGACAGAGTCGCAATGAATGAGCTTAATCAGGAACAGCTTTGGGATCAGGCGAAGGTAGTGTTGCAGGATAATCATTTCTTTGCAGGGACAATTAAAGATAATTTATTACTTGAATCGAGTGCCTTATCTGACGAAGACATAGAGCAGCTCCTTAAAGAGGTGCAGCTACCACACTTTTCTCATGCAGATACTGTGTTTGAAGGTGGGGGTAATTTGTCAGGTGGTGAGAAGCAGCGTTTAAGTATGGCACGGGCCATTGCTAAAAAAGGATCACTGTGGCTATTAGATGAGCCTACTTCCTCCTTAGACGACATGACAGCACAGCAAATATATAACGTACTCTATCGTTATGCAAAAGAAGACACCGTCGTTCTAGTAAGTCATCAATTATCTGGACTAGAAAAAATGGATCAGATTGTTGTAATGGATCAAGGAAGAATAATTGAAAAAGGTAACTATGCAGAGCTAATTGATAAAAAGGGTTATTTTTATCAATTAAAGCAGCTAGAAAGAAATATTTTGCAAGCGTAATTAAACGAGGGCAGCTCATTGTCAGTATATCGCTTTTGGCAAGTTAGAACAGCTGATAGATTCTATGATGAACCCTTTTGATAGTACAGTCGGCTTATGCAGATGACAACGTTTAACGCTTCATATAAATTAAGAAGATCAAAGTTCACTTTTTAGTTAAGAGTGGACTTTTTTAGTGACGAGATTCCTCTGTAACAAACTATTTCCTACTTTAATATTGCATCTAGTCAGAGAAGTGCTTTTCATTCATAATAGAAGTAGCTAAAGTTTTACTGAAAAAATGTAAGCGTTTACCTTTGTGCGTATCTTGTTTTTCAATATATTAAGAGATGGAGAGATGAATATGAAGCAATCGTTGCCAAAATCAAAACAATTTGCCTTTGCAATTGGTCAGCTTGGCTGGTCGACCTTAATGGGTATAATTGGCGCTTATCTAGTTTACGTGTATACTCCTCCACAGGAAGCGGGTATTCCATTACGGATTCCTATTATTGCTATATTTGGTTTTCTATCCGTAATCGGTCTCGTTACGATGCTCGGAAGGTTTATTGACGCGATAACGGACCCTTGGATTGCAACGTTGAGTGACCGGTCTAAGCATCCAAAGGGTAGACGTATTTCGTTTATGAGTAAAGGGGCTATACCGCTCGCTCTTTTTACAGTTCTAGTATTTTGGAGTCCAGTTGATGATATAAGTGAATGGAATGTCGCATGGTTAACCGTAACATTATTAGCTTTTTATATTTTTTACACAATGTATGTCACACCTTATTTTGCGCTCATATCTGAGCTTGGCCATACGCCTGAGGAAAGGTTGAACTTATCGACATATATTTCTTTAACGTTTATTGTTGGAACAGCGATTGCATCAGCTGCACCTGTTATTTGGGGTGCACTTGAGGGCTTTGGTATAGAAAAATTATTAGCGATTCGATTATCGGTAACCATTTTAGCAGTCTTCGCTTTAATTTGCATGTATGTGCCGATATGGGCTATTAATGAGCGTGAATACAGCGATAGTAAACCATCTGACATGTCGATGTGGAATTCTATTAGAGGGGCATTTTCTAATCGAGACTTTGTTATCTTTGCTTGTTCAGATTTAGTATATTTCCTGGCGTTGACTACTTTTACAACAGGAATGATTTATTATATAACGGTGTTACTTCAGCAGCCGGAAAGTTTAAATAGTGTTATTGTCGCGGCATTGGCTGTGTCGTCACTTATTTTTTATCCGTTAGTGAATTGGGGAGCAAAGAAATGGGGCAAAAAACCTCTATTGCTAGTGGCATTTTCCATCTTTTTTATAATCTATTTCTTGCCTTTAGTTATGGGAGATAAGTTACCGATTGAACCAACGCTTCAAGCGTATATTATGGTTGCTCTCTTCGCCTTGCCTATGGCGATATTTGGAATCTTACCAAATGCTGTTGTCGCAGATATTGCTGAATACGATAAAAAGGTTACAGGTGTCCCGAAGGAAGCAATGTTTTTTGGAGCGCGGACGTTTATGCAAAAGCTCGGTCAAATGCTAGCCATGCTTGTGTTTGGTTCGGCGCTGCTATTAGGAAATGAAGTAGGGAACGATTTAGGTATTCGAATAACAGGCCCTATCGCCGCTTTTTTCTGTTTAATAGGATTAATTTTAATGAGTTTGTATAATGAGAAGAAAATTATTGGAAAAGACACGGCTTCTGTAGATTCGTCAAAGCAAACAGTTGCAAAATAGATATAGAGAGGCTTGGAAATTATTGAATTCCAAGCCTTTTTTAACTTGCTTATGCTAGACAGCATTTCGGAAGAGTTTCTATGACAGGTTGTATTTTTTCAGATAGTACAATTGCTTTTCTATTTCGTTGCTTCCGAAGCGTATTAGCTATTTGTCGTATCTCTTTTTCCTTGTGAAAGGCTAGCTTCTCCATTTGATAATAATTCATTGAAAATATTCCTCCTCAATTATTTTAAAGTATTATTTACAACAAGCTGTGTTGTCGTCTTTACAGCAGGCTTTCTCTTCTTGCTTGTTGTCCTCACAGCAATCTTTCACTTCTTCAATTTTAATATCACAGCAGTTGCTTTCTTTTTTCTTAAAAATATTAAACATATCAAATCGCTCCTTTTAAATAAAGCTCTGTTAAACTTTGTTGTTGATTTTCACTACATTGCGCTCGCTTTCCGCGGGGTGGCCGTGAGCCTCCTCTGCGCATGCGCATGCGGGGTCTCACGCCTGCCACTACATCCCGCTGGAGTCTCACGCATTTCGCTGCTATCAACAATATTAAAAAATCAACACTCACCTTTAACAGACATACATGCAAATAAATTGGCACATATATCAATGAAATAAAAGTTATCCACAGTTATTTCAGGGTAGAGGCTTAAATAATGTAAAATAAAAATCCTGATAACGTTGACATTAAAATAACTGACCCAATAAACGCGAAAACAAGTTTCTTTTTAAAAATACTTTGTAGTAGTGTAACTTCGGGGAGGCTGGCCCCAGCTGAGCTGATCATGAGCGCCATAACAGGCCCTAACGCCATGCCTTTAGCGATCATAATTTGTGAAATCGGAATCATAGTTGAAAGACGAATGTACAATGGAATCCCAATAATCGCAGCGATTGGTACAAGCCACCAGTTATCACCTCCTAAATATGTTGTAATCCACTCCGTTGGAACAGCACCGTGAATGATAGCACCAATAGCAGCGCCAATAATTAAGAAGGGATATACAGTTTTCATAAGTTGCCATGTTTCTACAAATGCTAGCTTCATATCAAACTTTTTCGTCTCAGGTTGATAGCCTGTCATAATGACCTTTTTGACTTGCGTTTCAAAGTGTAGTTTCTCGAGAACAAAACCAATAGCAACAGAGAGGATAGCTGTAATGAGCGTATAAGCTAGTGCTACTTTCCAGCCAAGAATGACTGACATGAGTGTTAAGATAGTTGGATCAAGAACAGGTGATGCGAACAAAAATATCATGACGATACGAAAACGAACTTTATTGTTTAATAAGTTCACAACAACAGGTATCGTTGAACATGAACAAAAAGGTGTCGCAAATGCAAAGGCTAGCGCAACCAATGCACTCACTAACGGATGGCTATTTTCCATAAGGTATTCCATTTTTTCGTAAGGGATGAAGCCTTGAAGTAAACTAATGAGAAACGAAATACCAACAAACAGCAAAGTCAACTCTATAGCAATAAATAAAAAGCTTTTTCCAATCTCTAACCACATCATCATATCGACTCCTTGTAAAATAGTTGTAAAATGCAAGTTTTGAACAACGACATATACTTGCGAAATGCAAGTATTATCTTAAGATATATTGAGTAATCATAGCTGATTACTCAATATATTGGTTTGCAGCATACGGACGACTGCTCCATTGCTGTATTCAAAAGCTTAATTGAGCGTAACACTGTTTCTTTTTCAAAATCGTTCATGTTAGAAAAGACTTCTTCTAAGTATTGGTTCATTTGTGAGTCTATGGAGGTCGCAACATAAGTTCCTTCTGTTGTTAGTGACAATGTATGAATACGTCGGTCCTCTGGTAAAGGTGTTTTCTTAACAAGCCCTTGTTTAATAAGTGTTTGAATCTGTCTGCTAAATGTTGTAATGTCCATTCCCAGTGTGTCAGCGACGGTTTGCATTGATGGTGCGTGTTGTCTGTCTATCTCAAATATAATGTGGCTTTGAATGAGAGTGATGTCTGCTCCTCCAACAGAGCAGCAGTTTTTATTTAACATACCAAAACGGCGTGTCATAATCTGAAATAACGCTCGAACATCTTCCATTTTTTTTCACCTCTTGATATAGTTATATCACATTATTTGCAAAATGCAAGTATTCACTTAAAAAAATTCTAGGGAGGAGCCTGGAATTCGTTTTAAGACCACATCTGGAATAAGCACTCGTGAAAGCTAAGGTTATATATAATATACTAAAACCACCAATACTTTAAGCGAGTCCAAATGATCATGGCCCTGTTCGAATGAAAAACTAAGGAAGTACGAGGACAATTTACAAATTCTTAATGAAAAAAACTTGCGCACTATATATAAGTCGATTATTATATAAGTTATTGGTTATATAATATATTGATTATATAAGGTGGGAAGGGTATGAATAGTACTATCGTATCAATTGACGAAGCTGCTAGTATTCTCAAAATTCTTGGTGATAAAACTAGATTGACAATGTTATCTATATTACAAAAGCAAGATTGCTGTGTCTGTGAGTTTGTGGAGATATTTCAAATGAGTCAGCCTGCGATTAGTCAGCATTTGCGAAAGCTTCGTGATAATGGTCTTGTGAAAGAAAAGAGAAAAAGCCAGTGGATTATTTATTCATTAAACACGGAAAGTGAGTATGCTAATCTAGTTCTCGATTTACTAGCACATATCCCAGACCAAGGTTTTAAATTACAAGAGCTTGAAGCAAAAGGGTTAAGAATTAGTTGTGAGTAGGGAGTGTAGAAGTTGACTCAAGTTATTTTAGCATCGGTTATATTTTTGCTTACTTTAGTGTTTGTTATTTGGCAACCAAAGGGGTTATCGATTGGTTGGTCTGCCTGCGGTGGTGCGATACTAGCCTTGCTTGTTCAAGTGGTTGATTTTCAAGATGTTGTAACAGTAACAGGGATTGTGTGGAATGCGACGTTAGCATTCATTGCTATAATTATCATTTCGCTCATTCTCGATGAAATTGGTTTCTTTGAATGGTCAGCATTGCACATGGCTCGCATGGCAGGTGGAAATGGCTTAAAAATGTTCGTGTATGTAACATTATTAGGTGCATTAGTGGCTGCATTTTTTGCTAATGATGGCGCCGCTCTTATTTTAACACCAATCGTATTAGCGAAGGTACGTGCGCTTAAATTTGAAGAAAAAATGATATTACCTTTTATCATGGCAAGTGGGTTTATCGCTGATACCACATCGCTACCACTTGTTGTAAGTAATCTCGTAAACATTGTATCAGCGGATTATTTTGGAATTGGATTTGTAGAATATGCGTCGCGCATGATCGTCCCGAATTTCTTCTCGTTAGCGGCTAGCATTTTGGTCTTATATTTGTTTTTTAGAAAAGACATCCCGAAGTCGTATGACATGAAGCAGCTAGCAGAGCCTAAATCAGCGATTAAAGATGAGAAGATGTTTAAGCTATCTTGGTTAGTATTAGCGATTTTATTAGTGGGGTACTTTATTAGTGAGTTTATGAACATTCCGGTCTCATTTATTGCTGGAGTTGTAGCTATCATTTACTTATTGATGGCAAGACGAAGTGCAGCAGTGAATACGAAAACAGTCTTAAAAGGCGCACCGTGGGCTGTTGTGTTTTTCTCGATCGGGATGTATGTCGTTGTTTACGGTTTACGTAATGTAGGTCTTACGAATGTACTCGCTGATGTTATTCAGGCTGCGGCTGATCAAGGATTATTTGTTGCTACCATATCGATGGGATTCATTGCCGCTATTCTTTCGTCAGTTATGAACAATATGCCAACTGTTATGATTGATGCATTAGCCATAGCTGACACAAATACAACTGGGATTATGCGGGAAGCCCTGATTTACGCGAATATAATTGGGTCTGACTTAGGGCCGAAAATTACACCTATTGGCTCGTTAGCTACGTTATTATGGCTTCATGTTTTATCAACAAAAGGTGTGAAAATTACGTGGGGCTATTATTTTAAAGTAGGAATTATATTAACTATTCCAACATTGTTCATAACACTAGTTGGGTTATATATTTGGTTATTAATTTTATAATTAAAGGAGAATGTTATATGTCAAAAAAGACGATTTATTTTTTATGTACTGGAAACTCATGCCGCAGCCAAATGGCAGAAGGTTGGGGGAAAAAGTATTTAGGCGATGACTGGAATGTTTTAAGTGCTGGTTTAGAAGCCCATGGGTTAAACCCTAACGCAGTCAAAGCAATGAATGAAGTTGGCATTGATATCAGCAATCAAACGTCTGATGTCATAGACAATGATATTTTAAATAGTGCAGATTTAGTTGTTACACTTTGTGGCCATGCAGCTGATCACTGTCCTGTTACACCACCGCACATTAAGCGTGTGCATTGGGGCTTTGATGACCCAGCAAAAGCAGAAGGTACGGACGAAGAAAAATGGGCATTTTTCCAGCGAGTTCGTGGCGAAATTGAGGCGCGTATTCAACGTTTTGCTGAAACAGGCGAATAAGAAGAAAGTCTAGTGCTCACAGTAGCGAAGATGTAGTAGAATGTCGCGCTTTTGCAGACAAGCCTTTTCGTCTCTCAAAGGATGTAAAGGTTTGAGGTTTTTGCACAGAACGTCTCCAATGTTTCAAGTGACGTGCTTTCTCTTTTCCAATGAAGCCGAGGAAGAAATATCCTTCGGCTTTTTTTCTAATTTATGAAACCAATGAATGATTCACATCGTATATAATATTGGTAGCATGTTTAATGAGAGGAAGTTTTTTAGCGTGAATTTAGATATAAAAGATTTAAAGCATTTAAAGGTTGAGCTAACGAGATTTATGATGGCTTATCAATTTGCTGTTGATGAATTAAGCACAAAAATAAATATTTTAAAAGATGAATTTACATACATTCATGATTATAATCCAATCGAGCATGTGAAATCCCGTGTGAAATCACCAGAAAGTATTTTGCAAAAGGTACAGCGCAAAGGGGTTTTGCTTTCGCTTCCTTCTATAAAAGAAAACATAAAAGATATAGCAGGAATTCGCATTACGTGTTCGTTTATTTCTGATATTTATGTGATTGCAGAAATGCTACAAAAGCAAAAGGACATTACACTTGTAGAGTATAAAGATTATATAAAAAACCCTAAGCCAAATGGGTATCAAAGCTTACACTTAATTTTAGAGATTCCGATATTCATGACGGATCGTGAAGAGTCTGTATACGTTGAATTGCAAATACGAACTATTGCGATGGATTTCTGGGCAAGCCTTGAGCATAAAATCTACTATAAATATAATAAAGCTATTCCTGAAAGATTGATTGAGGAATTAAAAGAAGCAGCTACTGTTGCAAATATGTTAGACCGTAAAATGGAAGAGTTGCATAATGAGGTCAATACGATTAAACAAGAAGACTCAGAAGAAGATCTTTTACTTTTAGGAGAAGGAAACGTTTCTTTACCTATGCAGGTTATCCAGTCTTTAATAGGTAATAAATAAGAAATAACAGACCGTGTTTGGTCTGTTATTTTTTGTTGATCTGAATGTAGAAGAGTCTTGAAATAAAAACCATAAACAAGTGATAGGGAATATTCTTAAGCGCTTGTTTAAAGTTGATTTTTAATACTCCTGATGAGATTAATAATAAGTCAGTACAGATGCTGCTACATAACAATAATAAACGATTCATGTACCCCGGTCTTGAAGAGAGTACTACGCTGAGGAACGAAAGAAATAAAGTGTATAGTGGTGCAATTATAAAGTGTTCACGCCAAGAATGGAATCGTCCTAGTCCAAAGCGGATTTTTCGTCTCACCGCTGTTATAAAGAGCAAAGTAACACCGACAACCTCAATAGATAAATAATGAGCAACCTTTAGAACCCACCGCTTTCTGTCCTTTACCGCTTTGTAAAGGACATCACTTAATTGAAAATAACAAAGCATAAGAATAAATGTGTAGGTTGGTCTCCACCAATGTACTTTATACAAGTGTAATATTATAAATAATTTCTCTATAAAAAAATACAGTGATGCAAATACAAATTTCCAAGCGGGATTTTTATGAGTTATAGTTAAATAAGTTGACGTAATGGGCACAAATAAAGCCTGAGATAACACTGATCCTAAAATATTATCAAATGCTCGTATTTTTAATATAGAGGGCTTGTATGTGTATGCTTTGAAAATATTTAATACAACATATTCAAATAAATAGGCTAGTCCGATATTAGTCATGAGCAAAGTCCATTTATACTTTTTTCTTCTTTCCTTCATAGTGAGAAAGAGTAATAAGAAATGAGTTGCTGCTAAAATGACGAAGGGTATAGATTTTTTATTTATAAATCCTTTTTTCTTCATAGATTAACCACCATTACTATAATGAGACATATGCTGTATTATTTGTTAAAATGAGAAAAATTATTTATTGATATAAGCAGAACTTAGGGATTGCTTAGACAGGGAGAACAACGGTGATGAATAAACAATGGGTATTAGTATTTAGTGCGGCTCTTTTTGAAGTACTTTGGGTCATTGGTTTAAAGTATGGAGACAGTGTATTGGATATGATAGGAACAAGTATTGCGATAGCTGTTAGTTTTGCAGCCCTCATATATTCTAGTAAAGTGTTACCTACAAGTACGGTGTATGCTGTGTTTGTTGGATTAGGTACAGTGGGCTCAGTTATTAGTGAAATGATATGGTTTGGAGTTCCTTTTAAATGGAGCAAGGTGATCTTAATTATAATTATGCTCATCGGTATTATTGGCTTGAAAGTAGTAACACCTGAAAAGGAAGGTGAGCATGCATGACGTGGGCCATGTTAATTATAGCAGGGTGTTTTGAAGTTGTTGGTGTTATTGGGATTGCTCGCATTAATCAAAAACAGTCGTTGTTATCATATGCAATTATGATAGGTGGCTTTGGGCTCAGCTTTTTACTACTGTCAGAGGCAATGCAGGAGATTGATATGGGAACAGCCTATGCCGTGTGGACAGGCATTGGTACAGTAGGAAGTGCTGTTGTTGGCATGTTATTTTATGGAGAATCAAAAAATTGGATTAGATTGTTATGTATTACTCTTATTTTAGTTTCAGTTATCGGCCTCAAACTGATTGAATAGTTCAATACTCCTTTGTTAATAATATCCATGATATTAGACAAAGGAGGTACATGTTTGAGTGACGTGAAATTAGCAATCATATTTTACAGTTCAACAGGAACAAATTACCAGCTTGCAAAATGGGCAGAAGATGCAGCCAAGCAGAGTGGTGCTGAGGTCAAGGTGCTGCGTGTTCCGGAAACGGCACCTGACAGCGCTATTGATACGAATCCTGCATGGAGAAAGCATGTTGATAGCGTAAAAAATGTACCAGAGGTAAGTTTAGATGATCTAGTTTGGGCAGATGCGTTTATATTTAGCATACCAACTCGTTATGGAAATGTCCCTTCACAGTTTAAGCAATTTATTGATACAACAGGTGGGCTATGGTTTGAAGGAAAGCTAGCTAATAAGGTTGTCAGTGCGATGACGTCAGCTGCTAATGCCCATGGTGGTCAAGAACAAACAATCCTACAGCTTTACACATCTATGTACCATTGGGGTGCTATTATTGCAGCGCCAGGTTATACAGATCAAAGTGCCTTTACTTCAGGTGGAAATCCTTATGGCACATCGGTCACAATCGGTCAAGATGGTAAGATGGTGGAGGATGTTGAACAAGCAGTTAAGCATCAGGCTACACGGACGGTTACTATCGCTGATGCAATAAAAAATGGTTTATCTTAACGCTATACATATAATTAAAAGCAGGCTAATCCTATTGATTAAAAGCAGGATGGCCTGCTTTTTTATGCTTATATTCGACCGTTATCTTGAATGGTATGATTTATTATGATTTTTTTTGAAAGAATTTGATTGATTTTTGTAAGTGCTTACTTTAAAATGGGATTTATAAAGAAAGTGCACAATATAAAAAAAACAGCTATAAAGGTTGTGACATATTTGATTTATACACTTACACTCAATCCTTCCGTTGATTATGTAGTTCGAGTTCAGGATTTCAAGGAAGGACATCTAAACCGTACAGGTGATACGAGCTTCTATGCTGGAGGTAAAGGCATTAATGTATCACGAGTCTTACAGCGTCTAACAGTTGAAAATACAGCGCTAGGTTTTCTCGGTGGTTTTACGGGCGATTTTATTAAAAATACGTTAACTAAAGAGGGAATTAACTCAGACTTTATCGCAATAGAAGATAATACTCGAATCAATGTGAAGCTTAAATCCGCTTTTGAAACGGAGATTAACGGAGAAGGGCCTCAAATAACATCGGAACATAAAGCTAGTTTGCTAAAGCAAATAGATGCTTTACAACAGGGAGACATACTAGTCTTATCCGGCAGTATTCCTTCTTCGTTAGGTACTGAGTTTTATATGGAAGCTGCTAAGCATTGTCAGGATCATGGTGTTGATTATGTACTTGATAGCTCAGGACAATCCTTTATGAAAGCGCTGCAGTATGAACCATTTTTAGTCAAACCAAATCATCACGAACTCGGAGAGCTTTTTAGTGCAAAGGTAGATACTGTTGAGCAAGCTGTCCATTATGGTAAAAAGCTACTCCTTATGGGACCACAGCATGTCATAGTATCTATGGGAGGCAAAGGAGCGGTGTTAGTAGCTAAAGATATAGCGCTTTTTGCTGAAGCACCTAAAGGTGTCTTGAAAAATTCAGTAGGTGCTGGAGACTCTGTCGTAGCTGGATTCATCGCTGGTTTCAAGCAAACCAATGATATTAAAGAAGCTTTTGTTAGTGGTGTGGCAGCGGGAAGTGCAACAGCCTTCTCAGATGATTTATGTTCAAAGCAGCAAGTAGAAGAATTAAAAAGCCAAATACAAATACACACAATATGAGGAGTGACTGACAAAGATGAGAATTACAGATTTATTAAAAGCTGATACTATCATTCTTGATTTTCAAGCAAATAGCAAAGATCAAGCAATAGATATGCTAGTAGATAAGCTACATGATGCAGGTAGACTGGCAGATCGTCAAGCCTTTAAAAAAGCTATTTTGGCTCGCGAAGCACAAAGTACTACAGGGATTGGAGAAGGGATTGCTATTCCCCATGCGAAAACTAGTGCGGTAAAAACACCGTCTATCGCCTTTGCCCGATCTAAAGCCGGCGTGAATTTTGACTCACTAGACGGACAACCAAGTCATTTGTTTTTTATGATTGCAGCTAGTGAAGGGGCGAACAACGCCCACCTAGAAACACTTGCAAGATTATCAAGATATTTAATGGATAGTAAATTCCGTCAAAAACTTGAGGCAGCTCAAACTACTAATGAGGTGTTGCAGGCTATAAATGATAAAGAAGCAGAAGAGCTTCAGGAGGAAGGTCCTAAAAAGGCAAATGATGGGGCAAAAATTCTTGCTGTAACAGCATGTCCGACAGGGATAGCTCATACATTTATGGCTGCCGATGCGTTAAAAGCAAAAGCAAATGAAATGGGTGTTGAGATAAAGGTAGAAACTAACGGCTCAGGTGGAGTGAAAAATGAGCTAACGGCTGCAGATATTGAGTCAGCAACGGCAATTATCGTGGCAGCTGATAAACATGTGGAAATGGATCGCTTCGCTGGCAAGCATGTGATTATTGTGCCAGTAGCAGACGGTATCCGTAGACCGAAGGAATTAATTGAAAAAGCTTTGAAAAAGGATGCACCAGTTTATGAAGCTAAAGGCGGCGGTAGCAAAGCGACCGGTAGCGGTGTTCGTGAACGTTCGGGCTTCTACAAGCATTTAATGAATGGTGTATCTAACATGTTACCATTCGTTGTTGGTGGCGGTATTTTAATTGCTATCTCCTTTATTTTTGGTATTAAAGCATTTGATCCGAATGATCCTTCTTACCATCCAATAGCAGAAGCACTAATGACAATTGGTGGTGGCTCAGGTGCCTTTGGTTTAATGATTCCAGTGTTAGCAGGTTTTATTGCCTCAAGTATTGCGGATAGACCGGGATTTGCACCAGGTATGATCGGTGGATTTTTAGCAGCGAACGGAAATGCAGGTTTCCTTGGCGGATTGATTGCTGGATTTTTAGCAGGATATATGGTGGTCGGATTAAAGAAAGCTTTCGCAGGTTTACCAGAGTCACTTGAAGGTATTAAGCCAGTGTTATTGTATCCAGTTTTCGGTATTTTATTAACAGGCCTGATTATGCTGTTTGTCGTAAATGAGCCGGTATCAGCGTTAAATGGTGCATTAACACTTTGGCTTGAAGGACTAGGAACAGGAAACTTAGTATTACTTGGACTTATTTTAGGTGGTATGATGGCAGTTGACATGGGTGGTCCTATTAACAAAGCAGCATTTACATTCGGTATTGCTATGATTGATGCAGGTAATCTTGCACCACATGCTGCGATTATGGCAGGTGGAATGGTGCCACCACTAGGGTTAGCATTAGCAACTACGTTCTTTGGTCGTAAATTTACAAAAGCTGAGCGCGATGCAGGTAAAACAAATTACATTATGGGTGCTTCATTTATTACAGAGGGTGCAATTCCATTTGCAGCAGCAGACCCAGGTCGTGTTATTCCGTCTATTATCATTGGTTCAGCTGTGGCAGGTGCGTTGTCTATGGTGTTTGGTATAGGCCTTCCTGCACCGCATGGTGGATTGTTTGTTATACCGTTAGTAGAAGGAAATCCGTTTATGTATTTAGTAGCAATACTAATCGGTGCTGCAGTAACAGCATTATTAGTTGGATTGTTAAAGAAAAATGTAGAAGAATAAGATTTTTGGAAAAACGAGGCCGGTGCCTCGTTTTATATATATATATGTGTGTATGGACAGGGAAATTTCTCGTGAACTTCTTGGAATAATTCTCATTTTGAGGTAGATACTACAACTTGAAATTATGAAATGAAGGGAGCTATTCACTAGTGAATAAACTGATGTTAACGGCTTTTGCGTTTGTATTAGGATTAAGTGTCTTTTGGAACATGCCAGTAAGTGCAGAAGAACCAATGAATGATGTGCAACAAGAGCAAGCGATTGAACTTACGGACAAGCAAGTGAAAAAGCTTGATAAGCTGTATAAGAAAATGTTTAAGCAGCATGAAGCAATTATTAAAAAATATGTGGAGTATGGTGTGCTATCTGAAGACCAAGCAGAAAAGAAGCTAGAGTATTTAGAGAAGCATTATGAAAAAATGAAAGAAAATCGTTTTCTACCAAAGAGAAATTACGATAAGAAAAAACGAGATCAA
Organism: Bacillus sp. HMF5848; assembly: GCF_003944835.1. Lineage (GTDB taxonomy): Bacteria > Bacillota > Bacilli > Bacillales > HMF5848 > HMF5848. The sequence goes on along the minus strand of NZ_RWIV01000001.1, from coordinate 3,593,672 downwards.
ATGCGTGAGCCAGACCAACAGCAATCGCCGAATGCAAACTAATTAAAAGTAATAAAGTGGAATATGAAGAAGGTGTAACACCGTTACTGAGTAACGGTGTTATTTTTCTGATGAGTTATTTTTATCAGTCAAGTAATTTGTCATGGGATGTTCATCAGTTCAGTAATCTACCAAGTGCAAGTAAAAAGAGGGAAGTAAGAAGAATGCACGTTGGTGTGTCGAAAATGCATGTTCGCATGTCGAGAATGCACGTTCCCGAAAAAGGAGGGGGCTGGCGCAGGAGAAATGCACGTTGGTGTGTCGAAAATGCATGTTCGCATGTCGAGAATGCATGTTCGCATGTCGGAAATGCATGTTCCCGAAAAAGGAGGGGGCTGGCGCAGGAGAAATGCACGTTGGTGTGTCGAAAATGCATGTTCGCATGTCGAGAATGCACGTTCACATGTCGAAAATGCACGTTCCCGAAAAAGGAGGGGGCTGGCGCAGGAGAAATGCACGTTGGTGTGTCGAAAATGCATGTGCGCATGTCGAGAATGCACGTTCCCATGTCGAAAATGCATGTTCCCGAAAAAGGAGGGGGCTGGCGCAGGAGAAATGCACGTTGGTGTGTCGAAAATGCATGTTCGCATGTCGAGAATGCACGTTCACGAGTCGAAAATGCACGTTCGCGAAAAAGGAGGGGACTGGCGCAGGAGAAATACACGTTGGTGTGTCGAAAACGCATGTTCCCGAAAAAGAAGTGTGAGCCCGCGCAAAAGAAATGCACATTCACACTTCAGAGTGACAAGGATCCCCACAAATTACGACTAACATAAAAACTAGATCAAGCCTCTAAGCTGTGACACCTCTTACATAAATAATAACTATTTCAATATTTTCACCATTCATGTAACATATATATTTAGGAGCACGAAAGAAGGTGGAACATGAGTAATCAACAGCAAATCTTAGAACAATCACAGCATTCACAACCACAACAGCAGCCACAACCTAAATTATTTTATGGTTGGATTGTGACGATAATTGCGGCTCTCGGTGTTTTTTTCTCTGGCCCTGGTCAAACTTATTCCATTTCTATATTTATAGAGTCGATAATGAAGGAGTTTGGTTGGAGTAGCTCGTTAGTGTCTGGGATTTACTCAGCGGCCACATTATTAGCGGGGTTGCTACTATTTATAGTTGGTCGAAGTGTTGATCGCTTTGGGCAAAGAAGAATGGCTGTGGTAGTAGGAAGTATGCTAGCTTTAGCATGCTTTTGGAATAGTATTGTGGCTAATACGGTTATGTTATTTATCGGTTTTTTCTTTCTTCGCTTGTTCGGGCAAGGGTCTATGACGTTGCTTCCTAACACCCTTGTGCCACAGTGGTTTATCGCTAAACGAGGAAGAGCTTTAAGCATTATGGCTGTCGGAGGGTTTTTAAGTTCAGCGTTGTTTCCGTTAATGAACGTTTTTCTAATTGAAACCTTTAATTGGCGTGTGGCTTGGCAAGTCTGGGCTGTTGCTTTAGCCGTTGTATTTGTACCTATAGCGGCAATTTTCATTCGAAATAAGCCTGAAGATATAGGCTTGTTGCCAGATGGACGCCAAGTAGAAAAGGGAACAAAAAAGGAAGATATCGTTGAATTAGAAACAAACTGGACGTTACAGGAGGCAAGGCGTACACGTGCTTTTTGGCTCATATTATTTTGTTCAATTATTCCTGCATTAGTTAATACAGGTGTAACATTTCACTTAGTTACAATTTTCGCAGAAGCAAATGTTGAAAAGGCAATGGCAGCTTTAGTACTAAGTATTATGGCTTTTATTGGGTTTCCGTTTACATTCATATCCGGCTTTTTAGTTGAACGTATTAAAGTCAACCATTTATTAACAGTCACGTTTTTAGGGAATGTAGGAGCTTTACTCATTTTATTAAACGTTTCAACTGCTTTAGGTGCCATTTTATATGGTGTCATTTGGGGGATGGTTGGTGGAATAGAACGAATTGCTATGAATATTGTGTGGCCTAATTATTTTGGGCGTAAGCATATCGGAAGTATAAAAGGAATTGCTATGACTGGTATGGTTATTGGTTCAGCGTTTGGCCCATTACCGTTCGGTATAGCCTATGATTTGTTTGGTCAATATAATGAGATTCTCCTACTTATGATTATCTTGCCATTTCTTGGCGCCATAGCGGCCTTCGTTTCACCTCCGCCGATAAAACAAAAAAGCAACACGGCTTAAAATAAGCTGTGCTGCTTTTTTCCTTACTATATGTTACCGATATTATTTATTTTAAAAAGTATTCTTCAATATCATCTAACATTAGGTTAGCAGCGATTACACCACCAGCTGTGTTCCAAATAGCATCATCGACTTTATATACGTTGCCAGCTTTTACTGCCTCTAAGTTTTGGAACAGTGGGTCATTTATCCATTCTTCCTCGACAGTTGTGGCTTCTCCATCACCAGGTTCATACGTAAAGTAGAATAAAACATCGCCATCCATCGCAGGAATACGCTCTTTTGTTACACCTTTTTCGGCAAAGTCATTATTATTTTGATCACCAGGACGTGCGAATCCAAGTTGGTCTAAAATAATACCTGAGAACGAATCTTTATGATAAATACGTACATCACTTGCCATGAATCTAACCATTGAAATCTCTTTCGAAAGTTGATCACCTAGTTGTTCTTTTAGAGAAGCAATACGATCATTATACTCATTCAATACTTGTTGTCCTTGTTCGTCACGGTTTACTGCTTTTGCATACAATTGGAAGTTATTTTGCCATTCACCACGTAATGTTTCAGCGAAAACAGTTGGAGCTATCGCAGCTAATTGTGGATAAATTTCTTCTTGGCGCATTTTGTTCCCGATAATTAAATCTGGAGCTAATTCAGCAATAGCCTCTAAGTTTACTGCGCTCTCCGTCCCGACTACTTGCACATCCGCCATATCTTCAGATATGTGCTCATACCACGGATCACCTAACCAAGATTCTACAGCACCTACAGGTGTTAAGCCTAATGCTAGTAATGCTTCAGTTCCTTCGTTTGTTAATATTACTACGCGTTCAGGTGTTTTTTCGATTGTTTCTGTGCCCATCGCATGCTCAACTGTATAAGGAGTGTTCTCTCCAGCAGCGGTGCCTTTGTCAGCACTTTCTTCAGCGTTGTTTGTACCTTCATCAACAGTACCCTCTTGTTGGTCTGTTTCAGCAGTGTTAGTGCCTTCATCAACAGATTGTTCGTTTGCCTCACCACATGCTGTTAAAAATAGCGTGAAAGAGAAGACTAGTAATAGTGGTAATAAAAATTTACGTAATGTCATATGTGTTATTCCTCCTGTTAGTACTATGTAATTGATAATGATTTTCATTCACATCCAAAGTAAATTGTATATGACAAAACAGCAGTTGTCAACAAATAAATGATAATGATTATCAAAGTCGTTGACAAATAAACTTAGGTAAAATAGACTTTTAAACAGAAGCTTTTCATATTGTACGTCATTTTATAGAAAATAATCGTAGCCTTGTATTTAAGGAGCAAACACATATGTTATATGAAGTAAAACAAAAATGGCTGGGGCTAATATTAATGTTAATACTATTGTTGATATTTATGTGCCTCAGTATTGTGTATGGATATACAAATACATCTTGGTATTCGGCATATCAATCATTTGTCGCTTATGATGGATCAAATGAACATATCATACTGCAATCAATCCGTGTGCCTCGAGCTCTAATTGCTGCCGCTGTTGGCATTAGCTTAGGAATAGCTGGGACTATCATGCAATCTTTAACGAATAATCCTCTTGCATCACCAACTATTCTTGGTATTAATGGTGGAGCAAGCTTTTTGATTGTATTTGCCGTGTCTGTTCTCGGCGTGTCTTCTATGCAAATATTAACTTGGTTTGGATTCGCAGGAGCAGCGTTTGCGGCGATTTTAGTTTATTTTTTAGGATCAGTTGGTCGAGAAGGCTTAACACCAATGAAGTTAACTTTAGCCGGTGCAGCTATGGCAGCACTTCTTTCATCCTTAACACAAGGATTGCTGGTTATTGATGAAGCAGCGTTGGAGTCTGTTCTATTCTGGTTAGCTGGTTCTATACAAGGTCGAAAATTGGAGACGTTAATTGGTGTACTTCCCTATTTAACGATCGCTTGGATGATGTCACATTTTTTAGCAAATTCGCTTAACATTTTAGCGTTAGGAGAAGATGTTGCCAAAGGACTTGGTCAAAAGACTTGGCTTGTAAAAATAATAGCGGGTGTCACAGTTATTTTACTAGCTGGTGGAGCAGTCGCAGTCGCAGGGCCGATTGGTTTTGTTGGAATTATAGTACCCCATATTACACGCGCGATTGTAGGTACGGATTTACGTTGGGTCATACCATTTTCAGGGCTTCTCGGAGGAGTACTTTTGTTATTAGCTGATATAACAGCAAGGTACATAATAATGCCACAGGAAGTTCCCGTTGGTGTCATGACAGCTTTTATCGGAACACCGTTCTTTATTTACATCGCTAGAAGGGGGTTCCATCGCGGATGAATGCGAAAGCTTGGAGATTTAGAAATATTGTTTCGTTTATGGTGTATAAAAGAGCCGCTTGGATTTTGTTACTGACGTTTATTATTGCCGCCATAATCGTTATTTTAAATGTTGGTATGGGTGATATGTTTATTCCGCCGGCGCATGTTATTGATGTGCTGTTAGGTGGCGGTACAAAAATGGAGGCTCTTGTAGTTAAGTCGTTTCGATTGCCACGTATTTTAATGGCGCTGCTTGCTGGGGCATGTCTCGGAATGGCAGGTGCTATTTTACAAGGCATAATAAGAAACCCTCTTGCATCACCAGATATAATTGGATTATCAAAAGGTGCTGCTGTTGGAGTGGTAGCGTTTTTAACATTATTTAGTAACGAAAACAATGCTCTTACTGTTTCTATCGTTTGGTTGCCATTAGCGGCTTTCATAGGTGCGGTTATTGCAGCTTTTTTAGTTTACATTTTAGCTTGGAGTAAAGGTGTTTCACCAATTCGTTTAGTACTTGTTGGTATTGGTATATCAGCCCTTATGCATGCGTTTGTTACGATGTTTCTTATTTTAGCTCCGATATACAGAGCAGGGCAAGCTAACATTTGGATTACAGGTACAATTCATGGTACAAATTGGGATGAAGTTTCAATAATTACTCCAATAATGATTGTATTAACTATATTAAGTATAGCAGCTGCACGTAGCATTAATATTCAAGAATTAGGTGACGATATTGCCACAAGCGTTGGATCTCGGGTTCAACAAACAAGATTATGGCTACTAATATTGAGTACTGCCTTAACAGGTGTGGCGGTTGCATTCGTAGGAGCGATTGGGTTTGTTGGATTAGTAGCACCACACATCTCAAGACGTTTAGTGGGTGGGGCATTCGGAGCATTATTACCAATGTCAGCATTAGTCGGTGGAATAATTGTAATGCTAGCTGATTTGATTGGTAGAACCATGTTTTCTCCATTAGAAGTGCCAGCCGGTGTGTTTACAGCCGCCATCGGGGCACCCTATTTTATATACTTATTGTTTAAAGGTCGACACGCATAAAGAGGAGTGACCAATATGTCTGCATTACATTCAAATAAATTAACATTATCATACGGTGATACACCGATTATTGACTCGCTAAACATAACGATTCCTAAAGGTGAAATTACTGTATTTATCGGTGCGAATGGCTGTGGAAAGTCTACATTGCTTCGTTCGTTTGCTCGTTTACTAAAACCGAAGAGTGGTTCAATTGTACTAAGTGGCAAAAATATTCATAAAATGTCAACAAAGGATGTTGCGAAGCAATTAGCTATTCTGCCTCAAGGTCCTATCGCACCAGAAGGATTATCTGTACTTCAGCTCGTTAAACAAGGTCGTTATCCACATCAAAACTGGTTAAAGCAATGGACGCAAGAGGATGAAGCAATTGTGAGCAATGCTTTGGAAGCAACTGGTTTATCAGACTTAGCGGATCGTCACGTTGATTCTCTTTCGGGTGGACAGCGTCAACGGGCATGGATTGCCATGACGCTTGCTCAAGATACAGACCTTCTATTGCTTGATGAGCCAACAACATACTTGGATTTAACACATCAAATCGAAATTCTTGATTTATTATATGAATTAAATGAAAATGAAGGCCGCACAATTGTTATGGTTCTACACGATTTAAATTTAGCGTGTCGATATGCACATAATATTGTGGCTGTGAAAGATAAAAACGTATATGCAGAGGGACGACCAGAGACAATTGTAACAAGCAAACTCGTCAAGGACGTTTTTCAGCTCGATTGCGAAGTTATACCAGATCCATTATCAGGATCGCCACTTTGTATTCCCTATAGTAAAGGTCGCTTTATAGATAGGAGAAAAAAAGATGTTTCTAACGGATAAAGAGCTGCAAACATTAGCGGGATATCGCTTAACAACTGAAGTAAATTCGTTATCTCGCTCAGCTCTTTCGCTTTTGGATAACGAAACGCTATTTCAATATCTTTCATCACTAAAACAAAATACACGAAGTGCTAATATGATGGTGGCAGCCTCTCTCTTTTCAAAGCGATATAGTTTTTTGGCTGTAATTGGATTAGCAAGCATGAGTTTGTACCGAAAATCTCTTAATCTTTCAACAGATAACGTATACCTTGTAGAACATACAAGAGATAATATGTGGATACCGTCTTTTCAGCTTAAACAAATGAAAGGGAAAGTCCTTCATGATGAGGAACGTAAGCACATGTTGACGGCGTTATTTAGGGAACACATGACGCCCATGTGGCAGCAACTTCATGCGACAACGAATTTACGTCTTTACACATTATGGGAAAATGTTGCTGTGTATATATTTTGGTTATACGATGATCTTTTGCAACAGCCATTTCCAGATGAGATTAAAGACAGGCTGCGTGACGATTTTTCTTTTATTCTTTCTGATGATCAAGCGGAATGCTTTGGAAAGTATAGTAAAAATCCGTTAGCTCGCTATTATACTGAGAAGAAGTTAGTGCCGCAGTATGATCAATATGTACGTGTGCGTAAGACCTGTTGTTTATCGTATTTATCCGATGATAAAGGAAGGCAATGTATTACATGCCCAATAACATGCACAAGAAAGGATGAATCTTAATGGATGAAAAATTAGATGCTTTGTTGGAAAAGTATACAGAGTTAATGGTTGGCGATACAACAGAAGAGCTTAAACAGAAGCTTGAAGTATATGCCCTTTACTCGCACATTGCAAAATCAATGCCACCACTTGTTAAGCACTGGCATGAACTGTATCCAGACACAAAAGAAGAGATGAAGCGGCTTTTCCATGAAATCAAACAAATGAATGAAGCGCATAGAAACAAAGAATAATTAAATCATTCTCCATAGTTCGACAAAATCTATTCAACTGCACATAAAGATGTTAAAATAGTATTATATATTATTATAATGCTAATTTTCTTTTAATTTATTATGAATGCGGTTACAAGGAGGCTCGGTTATGGAGCAAGTGATGCGTGATTTCTTCTTGTTTTTATCAAAAAATAAATCAATGACGCGGGTAGCAAAACAATATGGTCTTCGCTTTGGAGCAGGTCGTTTTGTCGCGGGTGAAACGATTGAGAAAGCAGTAAAAGTCATTAAAGACTTAAACGACAGAAATTTAAAGGTGACCATTGATTATCTCGGGGAATTTGTTGATAACGAGGAAGAGGCTAACTACATGGCTGATAACTCAATTGAAGCAATACGAGCAATTGGTCGTGAAAAATTAGATTCGCAATTATCTTTGAAGATGACCTCGATGGGGTTAGATATTTCTGATGATGTAGTGATGAAAAACATGCGCCGCATTCTTAAAGCTGCGAAAGAAAATAATGTATTTGTAACGATTGACATGGAAGACTTTGCTCGCTGTCAAAAAACGTTAGATATTTTTAAAACCTTAAAGAGTGAGTATGACAATGTAGGGACAGTGTTGCAAGCCTATTTATATCGCGTAGCTGATGATATAGAAGACTTGAAGGACTACAAGCCGAATTTACGACTTGTAAAGGGAGCTTACAAAGAACCTGCTAATGTCGCATTTCCATTGAAAAAAGACGTTGATGACAATTTTAAAAAAATCATAAAGATGCATCTGTTAAATGGCAACTATACAGCTATTGCTACACATGACGATGCGATTATCGATTATACAATTGATTTTGTAAAAGAAAATAACATTCCAAATAATTTGTTTGAGTTTCAAATGTTATACGGCATTCGAGTGGAACGTCAGGAAGAGCTAAGTAAGGCAGGATACACAATGCGTGTATATGTGCCGTATGGAACAGATTGGTACGGATATTTTATGCGCCGACTTGCTGAACGCCCAGCAAACGTTGCCTTTATTGCTAAAAGTATGTTTAGAAAATAAGTCATTACAAAACAGGACTCGTTGGATATAACGAGTCCTGTATTTTTTATATTCGTAAAAGGTTTCAAGTGGTTACCGCCTGCGATTTACTGATACCCTTGCATATTATGCTGCTTGTACTGTTGATTTTGACTAGTGCGTTTGTTTCCTTCAGCATGCTCAACCTCGTGAGGATTCATTTTCCCTTTCATGCTCGCTGCACTTACAGACGCTTTAGACGGTTGTTTTGCACGTTTTGCCATCATCATCACCTCCATTTTTATAGGATAAGCAAATTACCCAAACTGATACGAGGGATTTTAAATATCTCTAAAACAGAGGGGTAAATCATCATTTTTACATATTGCATTAGTAAATGGGTACCCGACACTTATTGGCCAATCACGTTTTAATTACTTTTTAAAAACTGTAATTTCTCTGCTTTAAGATAGATAAGACGGCACGACTACTATGAGGCTATTTGCTTAAGATTTGTTCTGGATAATAATGGATTAAAACGGAAAACATAGTGTATATATATTGCGAAAATTTGAAAAATGGTCTATATTTGAAAGTAGATAGCTCATTCTGATGTAGGAGTATTTTTTTTGCTCATAAAATGAATGAGTATTCATTCAAAAGAGAGTAAGCATTAAATTAGAACAAGCATCATAAGCATACATCAGATGTATAAATACTTACAAAAAGATTCAAAGGGGGAGAACAAAGGAATGGTCCAACAAATTCGAAAAGCTGCTGTCCTTGGCTCTGGAGTAATGGGATCAGGTATTGCGGCACATCTTGCTAACCTAGGAATTCCAACTTTATTGTTAGACATTGTGCCAAGAGAGCTCACTGACACTGAAAAAATGAAAGGGCTTACGCTAGAAGATAAGGTGGTGCGAAATCGCATAAGTACGCAGTCAATACAAAAGCTACTTAAGCAAAAGCCCGCTCCACTCACATCAAAGCAAAACATGGCATTGATTGAAGCCGGAAACTTTGATGACGATATGAGTCGTTTACAAGATTGTGACTGGATTATTGAAGTGGTCGTTGAAAATCTTGATATTAAAAAGAAGGTGTTCACACAAGTCGATCAATATCGTAAACCAGGTAGTATTATTAGTTCAAATACATCTGGAATATCAATTGAAGCGATGTCTGAAGGACGTTCAGAGGATTTTCAAGCACATTTTCTTGGCACACATTTCTTTAATCCACCACGCTATTTAAAGCTGTTAGAGGTAATTCCGACAGAAAAGACTGCACCAGAAGTACTTCGCTTTATGCAAAGCTTTGGGGAGGATGTGCTAGGCAAGGGGGTTGTACTAGCGAAGGATACGCCTAACTTTATAGCAAACCGTATTGGAACGTACGGCTTACTTGTCACTGTTCGTGAAATGCTGAAAGGTGGCTATTCCGTTGGAGAGGTAGACTCGATTACAGGACCTCTTATTGGTAGACCGAAAAGTGCAACATTCCGGACGCTAGATGTCGTTGGTCTTGATACGTTCGTACATGTGGCTAATAACGTGTATGAAAAAGTGGAAGGTGAAGAAAAAGAGGTATTTGAAGTACCTGCCTTTATGAAGCAAATGCTTGAAAAAGGGTGGTTAGGTAGCAAATCTGGCCAAGGATTCTTCCTTAAAAAAGGGAAGGAAATTTTAGAGCTAAATCCTGAGAATATGGAGTACGAGGCCCGTAAAAAACTTTCTGCTCCTTCTATAGAAATGAGTAAGCAAGCGAAAGGTCTTAGAAACAAGTTGAAAACATTGCTTTACGCAGAAGACCGTGCGGGAGAGCTATTATGGAATATTACAGCACCAACTTTATTATACTCAGCAGAGCTTCTTGGTGAAATTGCTGACGACATCGTGGCAATTGATGAAGCAATGAAGTGGGGCTTTGGTTGGGAAATGGGTTCGTTTGAGCTTTGGGATGCAATCGGTGTAGAAAAAGCTGTTCAAAAAATGAAGCAAGAAGGTCGTACTGTTCCTGAGTGGGTTACAAATATGCTTGCTGAAGGGAAAACGTCCTTCTACGTAGATAACACATACTTTGACAACCAAGAATACAAGGAAAAGACTATTAATCAAAAGAGCATCAACATTAAGAGTTTGAAAGAAACAAGTGGTGTCATTAAGAAAAATTCAGGTGCTAGTTTAATAGATATGGGTGACGATATCGCATTACTTGAATTCCACTCTCAAAGCAACGCGATCGGACTTGATATCATTCAGATGATTAATTATGCCATCGAAGAAGTGGACCGAAATTATAAAGGTCTTGTAATCGGAAATCAGGGGAAGAACTTCTGTGTTGGTGCGAACTTAGGCATGATTTTAATGGAAGCCCAAGACGACAACTATTTTGAAATTGACCTTGTTGTTCGTCAATTCCAGCAAGCTATGATGAACATTAAATATAGTCCACGCCCTGTTGTAGCAGCTCCGTTTGCGATGACATTAGGTGGTGGCGCGGAAATTTGTTTACCTGCAAGCGCTGTGCAAGCATCTAGTGAAACGTATATGGGACTTGTAGAGGTTGGTGTTGGTCTTATCCCAGGTGGCGGCGGGAACAAAGAACTATACATCAACCATCTTAACCAAATGCCTAATGGTGTAGAGTACGATTTGCAAAAGGTTACGAATCGTGTATTTGAAATGATAGCAATGGCAAAAGTTGGTACCTCTGCACATGAAGCAAGAGATAATAACTTCTTAACTGCTGAAGACCGCGTTAGCTTTAATGGAGATCATTTATTGTATGATGCGAAGTCATTCGCGCTTGATCTTCATAATCAAGGCTATCAGCCACCTGTTCGTAAAAAAGTACCGGTTGTTGGCGAAACTGGCTATGCCACACTTCAGCTCGGTGCGTACGGTATGCATAAATCAGGCTTTATTAGTGAACACGATCTAAAAATTGCAGAGAAATTAGCGTTTGTTCTTGCAGGTGGCCGTGTACCATTCGGAACAGAGGTTGATGAACAATATTTACTAGATTTAGAAAGAGAAGCATTTTTAAGTCTTGTTGCAGAGCCAAAATCACAAGCTCGTATGCAACATATGCTTGTGAAAGGTAAACCACTTCGTAACTAGTAGATTAAAAGAAAATGAGGGGGACAAAACATGTCACCCCCAATCATAACCGATATAAAAAACGACAAAGGAGGCGTTCGTGTGAGAGAAGCCGTTATTGTCGCAGGTGCAAGAACACCTGTGGGAAAAGCGAAAAAAGGAAGCTTAGCGAACACGCGACCAGATGATTTAGGGGCGCTCGTTGTAAAGGAAACGTTAAAAAGAGCAGGAAATTACGATGGAAATATAGATGATTTAATTATTGGTTGTGCGATGCCCGAGGCTGAACAAGGCCTAAACATGGCACGTAATATTGGAGCTTTAGCAGGACTTCCACATACTGTACCTGCTATTACAGTGAATCGCTTCTGTTCATCTGGGTTACAAACAGTTGCGTATGCAGCGGAGAAAATAATGCTTGGTCATGCCGACACCATTATTGCTGGTGGAGCAGAATCAATGAGTATGATCCCTATGACAGGTCATATTGTGAGACCAAATCCGCGTTTAGTGGAAGAAGCTCCTGAGTATTACATGTCTATGGGGCATACAGCTGAAGAGGTAGCGAGAAAATATGGCATTACTCGTGAAGAGCAAGATGCCTTTGCTGTAAGAAGTCATCAACGAGCAGCAGCAGCTATTAAAAACGAAAAATTTAAAGACGAAATCGTACCTGTAGATGTTGTGGCGAGATCTGTTGGCGCAGATAACAAGCTGCAGGAAAAAACATTTACGTTTGATACAGACGAAGGCGTTCGCCCAGATACGAGCGTGGAGGGATTAGCGAAGCTAAGACCTGCTTTCTCTGTAACTGGTACTGTCACAGCTGGTAACTCCTCACAAACGAGCGACGGCGCAGCAGCTGTTATGGTCATGGATCGTGAAAAAGCTGAGAATCTTTCATTACAGCCGTTAGCAAAATTCCGTTCCTTTGCTGTGGCTGGTGTGCCGCCAGAAGTAATGGGGATTGGCCCTATTGAAGCTATTCCTAGAGCTTTAAAATATGCGGGTCTTGAGCTATCAGACATAGGATTATTTGAACTAAATGAAGCATTTGCTTCCCAATCTATTCAGGTTATGCGTCATCTTAATTTGAATGAGGATATTGTCAATGTAAACGGTGGTGCGATCGCTTTAGGTCATCCGCTTGGCTGTACCGGTGCTAAATTAACGCTATCGCTTATTCATGAAATGCGTCGTCGTCAAGTTCAATTTGGTGTTGTCACAATGTGTATTGGTGGCGGTATGGGAGCCGCTGGGGTATTTGAATTAATGTAATTTAAATTTATAAATATATAGGAGGATGGGAGTATGGCAAAAATTCAAGACGTAATTAAAGGTGGTAGCTTCTTAATAGAGGATATTGATGCAACAAGTATGTTAACTCCGGAGGATTTCACAGATGAGCATAAGCTCATGGCAAAAACAACAGAAGATTTTATTGTAAATGATGTAGCACCTCATTTAGATGAGATTGAGCAGCATAACTTCGATCATACAGTCAGACTATTAAAGCAAGCTGGTGAGCTAGGCTTATTAGGTGTTGACGTGCCAGAAGAGTATGGTGGTCTAGGTTTAGATAAAATTAGTTCTGCTTTAATTACAGAAAAGTTTTCACGTGGCGGTGCGTTTTCACTTTCTTACGGAGCACACGTAGGGATTGGATCATTACCGATTGTATTGTTCGGTAATGAGGAACAAAAGCAAAAGTATCTCCCTGCTCTATCAACTGGGGAAAAGCTTGCTGCATATGCATTAACTGAGCCGGGGTCTGGTTCAGATGCATTAGGTGCAAAAACAACAGCAAAGCTTAACGAAGAAGGAACACATTATGTATTAAATGGTGAAAAGCAATGGATTACAAACTCTGGTTTTGCTGATGTATTTGTTGTATATGCTAAAATAGATGGCGAGCATTTCTCTGCTTTCATTGTTGAAAAAGAATACCCGGGTGTATCAACAGGTCCAGAAGAAAAGAAAATGGGTATTAAAGGATCTTCAACTCGTACGTTAATTCTCGAAGATGCTCTAGTTCCAAAGGAAAACCTACTTGGTGAATTAGGAAAAGGGCATGTTATCGCATTTAACATTTTAAACATTGGTCGATATAAATTAGCGGTTGGTACTATTGGTGGTGACAAGCGTACCATTGAGCTTGCAGCAACTTACGCAAATCAGCGTCAACAGTTCAAGCGACCAATCTCTAAGTTTACTTTGATTCAAGAAAAATTAGCTAATATGGCTGTTTTGACATATGCTTCTGAAAGCTCTGTGTACCGCACAGTAGGATTATTCGAAGATAGCATGAGCCAATTAACGCAAGAAGAGATTAATGATGGTCGTGCAGTAGGGGCAGCTATCTCTGAATATGCGATCGAGTGTTCATTGAATAAATTCTTCGCGACAGAAGTTCTTGACTATTGTGCAGATGAGGCTGTACAAATCCATGGTGGTTACGGCTTCATGGCAGAATACGAAGTAGAGAGAATTTATCGTGACTCGCGCATTAATCGTATTTTTGAAGGTACAAATGAAATCAATAGATTGTTAGTACCAGGTACGTTTTTACGTAAAGCAATGAAGGGTGAATTACCACTGCTTCAAAAAGCTCAAGCGTTACAAGAAGAGCTTATGATGATGATGCCAGAAGAACCTGGTGATGGAGTATTAGAGCAAGAAAAAATGCTTGTAAGAAATGCTAAGAAAATTGCATTAATGATTGCTGGTTTAGCAGCACAAAAATATGGTCCTGCGATTGAAAAAGAACAAGAAGTTCTTGCGAATATTGCAGACGTTGTAAGCAACGTATACGCTATGGAATCAGCGTTACTTCGCACGGAAAAAGCCATTGCTAAAACAGGTGAAGATAAAAATCAACAAAAGATTTTATACACTCAAATCTATTGCCAAGAAGCATTTAATGAAATTGAAGCACATGCTAAAGAAACAATTGTTGCTGTTGAATCTGGTGATGTGCTACGCATGATGATTTCTGCTTTACGTAAGCTAACACGCTACACACCATACAATGTCATCGCTATGAAGCGTGAAGTTGCAAAAGCAATCTTAGAAGCAGAACGCTACGTTGTGTAATTGAAAAAATGATCAAGGAAGCTAACTACCATGAAAAAGGAGGTTAGCTTCTTTTCTGTTGAGGATTTATGTAAATCAAACTCTTAACCTAAACGAGGTTCAGCATAATGTAAGCAAACGACTATACTTTATCGGTCTAAATATAATGATTAGCCATCGTAAAAACTTATCAATCAGAAGGTCATCTTCTTTAAGTGGGAGTATCAGAATCATTGTGATATTTTGGACAAATATGGTATGATTCCTATGAGTATATACTATTGTTATGAGGTGACATAATTGGCATTGACTTTTTATTGGTACCCTAAATGTGGAACGTGTCGTAAGGCGAAAAAGTGGTTTGATGAACATAATGTAAGTATCGAAGAAATACATATTGTTGAACAGCCGCCTACAAAAGAAACGCTAAAAGACTTGTACGAAAAGAGCGGGCTGCCATTAAAGAAATTTTTTAATACGAGCGGGCAAAAATACCGCGAGCTAGGGTTAAAAGACAGAATCCCTACGACTAGTGAGGATGAGTTACTAGCCTTATTAGCTTCTGACGGCATGCTTATTAAACGCCCGATTGTTACAAATGGTCAACGTGTTACTGTCGGCTTTAATGAAGATGCATTTGCAAGCACATGGCAGTAAGACTTGCATGTGAAAATAATATTGAATTAAAAGAGTAAACGTCTTAAGCGTCTTATGAAACGTTTATTTTAAAAACTAATTGCTGGAGGGACTGTCCATGAATTTACCAAAGGATTTTCGTTTTTCAGAAGAGCATGAGTGGGTAAAAGTAGAAGGTAACAATGTGCGAGTGGGTATTACAGACTTTGCACAATCTGAATTAGGTGACATTGTATTCGTTGAATTACCAGAAGTTGGTGATACTGTAACCGTTGATGAGCCGTTTGGAAGTGTTGAATCAGTAAAAACTGTATCTGAGCTTTACGCGCCAATAAGTGGTAAAGTAGTAGAAATAAATGAAGAATTAAATGATAGTCCAGAGTATGTTAACGAGTCGCCATATGAGAAAGCATGGATGGTCGTTATTGAAGTGAGTGATTCAAGCGAAATTGAGAAGTTAATGACTGCTGAGCAATATGAGGAAATGGTAAAAGAAGGCTAACATTTTTCATCATGTTTGAAATGCTAGCAGGACACCCTAATGCATATACAGTAAGCATGAAAGGGTGAATGCGCTATGACACTCGAACGCAAGAAATTAAATGTAACTGACAGAGTAACTGGTAAGTTACAAGGTGAACGCATGGAGCTTTTTATGGAAAATGAACCAATCGGTTTCTTAAATTTAGACGGCACAAAGCCTTCTTTCGCATTACAAAACGGCTTTGAGCTTGATGGAAATCAAATTTTTAAAATGACAGATGTTGTTTCAGACCCTGATAAAAAGTATGTGGATTGTGACTACGAAAATGGCTGGTGCTAAAAAATCATTAGGCAGTGGGATTTCCACTGCCTAAATTATTAATT
Organism: Bacillus sp. HMF5848; assembly: GCF_003944835.1. Lineage (GTDB taxonomy): Bacteria > Bacillota > Bacilli > Bacillales > HMF5848 > HMF5848. The sequence continues at coordinate 3,577,591 of NZ_RWIV01000001.1, read as the reverse complement.
TATAACTTTTTAGAAAAAAAAAGTCTTGTCACACATATACTATGATAAATAACTCAACTTAGGTGATGGAGATGGGCACAAGTGATTATGAAAAGGTCATCGTCGTAGAAGGGAAGTCTGACAGAAAAAAGATAGAAGCTATTATTAACGAACCAATTGAGATAATTTGTACCAATGGTACCATTGGAATTTCAAAGTTAGATGAACTAATTGACGAGATTGTTTGTAAAGATGTCTATATCATGGTCGATACAGACACTGCAGGGGAAAAACTAAGAAAACAGTTTAAAAGGGAACTACCAGAAGCTGTACATTTGTATGTTGACAAAATTTATAGAGAAGTTGCATCGGCGCCAGATCATCATGTCGCAACAATATTATTGAGCGCCAATATCGATGTAAATAGTAAATATTTATAAGTACCAAAAGGATTGAAAATAGAATGCGTGAAATACAAAGTGATTCCTTAGAGCAGCAATTATTAAATAATGAGCAAGTGTTAGTCTATTTGTACACACCTTTGTGTGGTACATGTCAGTTAACTAAAAAGATGCTCACTGTGATAGAAGATCTTGATCCATCAGTTAATATTGCTATGATGAATATGAATTATTCTTCAACATTTGCTGAAAAGTGGAAAATAGAAAGTGTACCGTGCTTACTTCTAATAGAAAATGAGCTAAAGTTTGAAAAGATATATGCTTTTCGTTCTATTGAATTTATTCGAGATAAAATAAATACTTTTTTACAGACACCGTCTTCATAGGCGGTGTTTTTCTTTTCTCTATACCGCAATCTTGAATAAGTCTATATTATTCTTTTCTGAACTTTTTGAATGATATGTATTGATTTTTTTGAAAAAAGAATTAAACTTATTTAGGGATACGAAATAAGTTTGGAGTGTGGAAAATGACCGCTTTCTATAAGGAGTGGCAAAATCAGTTTAGCTCTTATAATAAAAATGTTCGTTTGTACTTAATGGTTCTTATATTAACGCAAGTTGCGATTGGTATGTTTATGATTATTTATAACTTCTACATACGGGAATTAGGGTATGTCGAAACGGTTAACGGTAGGGTTATATCTATGACCGCTTTGGCGTCAGCCATTATCCTTATCCCGGCAGGAATAATAAGTGATAGGACAAATCGTCGCAATGTAATGATTCTCGGTTTAATGCTAACAGGTGGAACTTTAATTGTCAGAAGCTTGATGGAAGCAGAGCCGTTATTACTAGCGACCGCTTTCATGACTGGTTTGAGCATGGCATTTTTACAAGTATCATCAATTCCTTGGCTTGCCGAAAACTCAACACAATCTCAACGAATTCATTTATTTAGCTTTAACGCCGCATTAATGACTGCCGCTCAAGTAGTTGGTAATTTGTTAGGTGGCGTGCTGACAGATATATTTACATTTGCTTTTCACGTACCAGCACTATTAAGTATACGAATAACGTTATTAATAGCAGGTGTCATTTTTTTATTAGCTTTAATACCGTTACTTAGGATGAAGCCAGTAAAAAAAGAGCGATCCGTAAAGAGTCGCATTAATACAAAAATCGATGTAAGCCAACTAAAAATAATTTTAATATTTGCTGTTGCTCAATTAATAATTGGTTTTGGAGCTGGCTTAGTCGTGCCTTATTTAAATTTGTATTTTGCAGACCGATTCCAAGCGTCTAATTCTGTTATTGGATTAATTTTGTCTTTAGGTCAAGGCGCGACAGCATTTGCGATGATCATTGGGCCAACAGTTGTAAAAAAACTAGGTGAAGTCCGTTCAGTAGTATTACTACAATTACTATCGTTGCCATTTTTACTGTTGACCGCGTATACAACAAATATTATGTTTGCTGCCATTGGATTTTTGTTCAGACAGGCATTAATGAACGCTGGTAATCCCATTATGCAATCATTATTAATGGAGCGAGTTGATGATTCAGCAAAGGGGCTTGCTAATTCAGTAAATCAAATGGTATTTAGTCTCGGTTGGGCAGTTATGGGACCTGTTTCTACAGCTTTTGTTATGGTACATGGGTCTTATTGGGGGTATGCCATTGTATTTACGATTACAGCAGGATTGTACCTTGTTGGTTCAACATACTTTTATTTTATGGTAAAAAACACGATACAGCCCCAGCGAGAAGTACATGTGAAAATCATCTAAATTTGTCATATTTCTCGGGAAATGTCAGCTCTTTGTATATGATGTCGAGTAAATAATAAAGGATTTACACACATTTTGGAGAATCTTTTAGGTAATAAAAGAGTAGGTGGGGATGTGTAATGAGTATTAAAGAAGACATTCGAATACTATTAAAACAAGTTCAAAATATACCTCCTATTCAAGCATTATTACCGAGTCAAGATGTATTCGTAACTATTGAATGTGAAGAAACGATAGTTTCTTTTAAAGTTTCTAAAGAAGAATGTAGCATATGTTCTGATAGTTCGACCGATAAACAGGTTATCATTCGATTGTTAAAGCATGACCTTGACCAGATACTCCAAGGAGAATTGCGATTGCGACAGCTTCAGCAAATGAGCAATGTATCAGTATCAGGTACGTGGAGACAAATATTTCTATTAGACGCATTGTTTTACTTAGTCGGAAAAACAATAAATTTAGAATTTTCTAAATAAATGTTGACAGCTTTTTTCTCAGCATGATAGAATTCGGTTAAAGTAATTGGAAATTCCTATATGAATACTTATCAAGAGTGGCGGAGGGACTGGCCCGACGAAGCCCGGCAACCGGTTAGTATAATACGGTGCTAATTCCAGCAGAGCGTTTTGCTCTGAAAGATAAGAAGAGCTATTAACAACAGCCCCTCTTCTTAAGAGGGGCTTTTATATTAAGCAGAGGAGAGATGTGAATGACAGAGGTAAAAAAGCAATACCGTGCTGAAACGCTACATATTCATGGAGGGGTAAATCGCGATCAAGAAACGGGAGCCAGGTCAGTGCCAATATATCAATCAAACGCCTATTTGTTTCGAGATACAGATCATGCTGCAAATCTTTTCGGCCTGAAGGAACCAGGGTACATTTATACTCGCATTCATAACCCAACAGTGACAGTATTTGAAGAGCGTGTCGCTTTACTTGAGGGTGGTGTCGGTGCCTTAGCTGTTGCAAGTGGGATGGCAGCTATTACGACAGCTATATTAAATATTGCTGGGGCGGGTGATGAAATTGTATCAGCCTCTACATTGTATGGTGGAACATACAACTTATTTTCAACGACATTACCGAAATATGGGATTGAAACGAAGTTTGTTAATCCTGATGACCCTGAGAACTTCAGAGCAGCCATTACACCAAAAACGAAGGCGATTTTTGCTGAAACGATCGGAAACCCAAGCTTACACGTTTTAGATATTGAGGCGGTAGCTGAAATTGCCAACGACGCAGGTATACCACTGATTATTGATAATACCTTCGCAACACCTTATTTATGTAGACCGATAGAGTATGGAGCGCATATTGTTATTCACTCTGCTACAAAGTGGTTGTTAGGAAACGGAACAACAATGGGGGGAATTATTGTTGATGGTGGGAATTTTGACTGGAAAAACGACAAATTTCCAGGATTAAATACGCCAGATGCAAGCTACAATGGTATAGTTTATGCCGATGCTTGTGGCCCTGCGGCATATATTATTAAAGCTCGTGTGCAGTTGCTTCGTGATTTAGGAGCTGCAATTAGTCCTTATAATGCCTTTCAATTTTCATTAGGAATAGAAACATTGCACGTACGCATGAAAGAGCATATAGCTAATACACGTAAAATAGTTGAGTTTCTTGAAGATCACCCTGCAGTCGAGTGGGTATTATATCCGGAGCTTGACAGTCATCCGGCTAAGAAGCTTGCTGATAAGTATTTACCGAAAGGTGCTGGCGCTGTCATTGTATTTGGAATTAAAGGCGGAAGAGAAGCGGGAGCCGCACTAATAAACGCTGTCGATTTATGGTCTCATGTAGCGAATGTCGGAGATGCTAAAAGCTTAATAATTCACCCAGCAAGTACAACGCACCAACAGTTAAATACAGAAGATTTAAAGGCATCAGGAGTAAGCGAGGACTTAATTCGCTTGTCAGTTGGGATAGAGCATATTGATGATTTACTTGAGGATTTAACACAGGCGATTGAAAAGGCAACAACCATTACTGCAAAATCTGTTTAATTAATAATTTCATAAATTCAGAGAAAAAATGTTTGACACCTCACTTGTGCGATGATATATTACTCTTTGTTGATTTAAAAAAGTAAAGAAAAACTTCATATACGATTCTCTTATTGCGAGAGGTGGAGGGATGTGCCCTATGAAACCCGGCAACCATCAGTTTGATACTGACACGGTGCCAATTCACACAAAGCGCTAGCTTTGAAAGATGAGAGAAAGGCTAACACATACACCTTTCTGCTCATTTTCTGCAGAAAGGTTTTTTCGTATATCGAAGGATAATTAGCCTAAGAATTGTTTTAGTATAAAACAAAGTTTTCCTATGTGTTTAGTCAATACTGAGTTTATCTAATAAGCTACCATGATGAAATGCATAATAAAAAACAAGTGAGGTGAACAAAGATGATTTCTTTGAAACAAATTTCAAAAACATTCCTAGCACAAAGTGGTAAGGTAACGGCTGTACAAGATGTGAACCTTGATATTAAAGAAGGTGAAATTTTTGGTGTTATTGGTTACAGTGGTGCAGGAAAAAGTACATTGATTCGACTGCTAAATGGATTAGAAAAACCAACGTCTGGTTCAGTAGAAGTAGCTGGTAGATCTATTCATAATATAACTTCTAAAGAGCTTCGAGCTGCAAGACAAGAAATAGGTATGATATTTCAACATTTTAATCTTCTTTGGTCACGGACAGTTCGCGACAATATTGCTTTTCCTTTAGAGTTGGCGGGCGTACCAAAAGAAGAACGATACAAACGTGTAAATGAGCTTGTACGATTAGTAGGACTAGAAGGTCGTGAAGAAGCTTATCCTTCGCAGCTTAGCGGTGGACAAAAGCAGCGTGTAGGGATTGCAAGAGCACTAGCTAATAACCCGAAGGTGCTGTTGTGTGACGAAGCAACAAGCGCACTTGATCCACAAACAACCGACTCTATTCTTGATTTATTAGTGGATATCAACAAAAGACTAGGTCTAACCATTGTTTTAATTACACACGAAATGCATGTTATTCGAAAAATATGCCACCGCGTCGCAGTTATGGAAGCTGGTAAAATCGTTGAATTAGGACCTGTTCTTGATGTGTTTAAAAATCCAGTCCAAGCTATTACTAAGCGTTTTGTGTCTCAAGTAACAGAGCCGGAAGAGACAAAGGAGACGGTTGAGCACCTACTGCATCTTTATCCAAATGGTCGTGTTGTGCAATTGACTTTTGTGGGAGAAGCTGCAGAACAGCCACTTATGTCATCTCTTATCCGATCCTTTAATGTGGAAGTGAACATTTTACAAGGTAAAATATCACAAACACAAAGTGGGTCATATGGAACGCTCTTTGTTCATCTAGATGGAAGCGAAGACGATTTAAAGAAAGCTATTGATTTCTTACATGAACATCAAGTAGGGGCGGAGGTGATAGTCCATGCTTGATGCGTTATTACCAAACGTGAAGTGGGAAAAAGTAATAGAAGCAACATGGGAAACGTTATATATGGCTTTCATATCTGTGGTAGCTACCTTTGTTTTAGGAATCATACTTGGGCTACTATTGTTTTTAACAAGTAAAGGTAACATATGGGAAAATCGAATCGTAAACGGCATTATTGCTGCAGTTGTAAATATATTTCGGTCTATTCCATTTATTATATTAATTATTTTACTAATTCCTTTTACAAAGATAATTGTAGGTTCCATGCTAGGTGCCAATGCGGCATTACCAGCTTTAATAATAGGTGCCGCACCGTTCTATGCGAGAATGGTTGAAATTGCCCTGCGTGAGATTGATAAAGGTGTTATAGAAGCTGCAAAAGCCATGGGTGCAAAAACAACAGAAATTATCTGGAAGGTTCTTTTACCGGAATCGATGCCAGCATTAGTATCAGGTATTACTGTAACAGCTATTGCGTTAGTTAGCTATACAGCGATGGCAGGTGTAATCGGGGCTGGTGGTTTAGGCACGTTAGCATACTTAGAAGGCTTTCAGCGTGGTCGTAATGACGTGACGTTAATAGCGACGGTCGTCATTTTAATCATAGTTTTTATTATTCAGCTTATTGGTGATAAAATCACCGCTAAAATTGATAAAAGATAAAATATTAGGGGGAAAACAAAATGAAAAAAATCTTATCGTTAGTTGCAGGAATTGTATTAACAGGCGCTTTAACAGCTTGTGGAAATGGCACAGATGAAAAAGTAATTAAAGTAGGTGCATCACCTGTTCCTCATGCCGAAATTTTAGAACAAGTGAAGCCACTTCTTGAAGAAAAAGGTTATGAGCTTGAAGTAGTGGAATTTACAGACTACATTTTACCGAACAAGTCTCTTGAAGAGGGAGAGATTGATGCTAACTATTTCCAACACGTACCGTATTTAAACGCACAAATTGCTGAGCATGGCTACGATTTTGTGAATGCAGGTGGCGTACACATTGAACCAATCGGTGTTTATTCTAAAAACTATAGCAGCCTTGAAGAGCTTCCTGAAGGAGCAACTATTATTATGAGTAGCTCTGTTGCGGACCATGGTCGTATTCTTTCACTCCTTGAAGAAAAAGGCTTAATTAAGCTAGCAGATGGTGTTGAAAAAATTAGCGCTACTATCGACGATGTTGTCGAAAATCCTAAAAACCTTGAATTTGTTGCAGATATTGAAGCTCCGCTTTTAACAAAAGCTTATGAGAATAATGAAGGCGATGCTGTTTTAATTAATGCTAACTTTGCTTTAGATGCAGGATTAGATCCAGCAAACGATCCTATTGCTGTTGAATCACCTGATAACAACCCATATGTTAACCTAATTGCAGTAAAAAAAGGTGACGAAAGTAGCGAAAAAATCAAAGCATTGGTAGAAGTACTTCAATCAGAAGAAATTCAAAGCTTTATCTCAGAAAACTACAGCGGCGCTGTAATCCCAGCTGCAAAATAAATAGTAAAAAATCCCGACTATGTAGAAGTAGTCGGGATTTTTATTAGGACAATTAGTGCTCAAGCAAAAGTTGTAGGTGGATTTAGTCTAACTTTTAGATCCAGTGAGAGGGTTTGTCGAATACATACCCAATTCGTGTCGAGTAGATACCTGTTTGATGTAAAATAGATACCCAATCCATGTCGAGTAGAAATCCAGTTGGTGTCGACTCTGTACCTAGTTAAAGTGTTTGGCTGTATTCGGTGCTTTAATTGATTTAGTTGCGGCTTGTTTATAAAAGAAGAAACAGGTAGGGTAGTCATTTTGAAAAGTAAGGCATAACGCATGAGAGCAATATCCATACTAATAACGATGATATTTATTAGGGAGTGACAAGTATGGATTATCGCGAACCACAAACATCTACAGAAGCCACATTACATCATTATAAAGAAGGCGTGGGCACTTTTACACAAAAGCTTCCAGAAGTAGCACACGCATACAATGCTTTTACAGAAGCTTGCTTTAAGGAAGGTGCATTAACACAGCGTGAGAAGCAGCTCGTCGCACTAGGAATTGCTGTTGCTACAGGAGATGAGTACTGTATGGTCTACCATACAAAAGGTTGTCTTGACCAAGGTTGTACTGAACAGCAAATTCTAGAAGCTTGTGGCGTAGCTGGTGCATTTGGCGGAGGGCATGCTATGAGCCACGCCGTCACATTGGTACAAGAGTGTATAAATGAACTACCAACAAATAGACATTAAAATATAAAATGTAGTGAGGGGCCATGAAAAGTGGTCCTTTTTATATTGTTCAGTATTGTAATGCTAGTGAAGTTAGTGTGAATCTCAATTGTGACCATCCCATTCGCGCGTAAACTCACATTTACCTCGCGCGCAAGCTCACCCCAATACCCGGAGCAATTAATTTTAGCTTTATTTTAATAAGATTCTTTGGCACCATCAAAATGTAGTCACCATGAAAACACTAACACTAGAGATTATTACAAACCACCCCCCTACGGCCAACAATAACTAGTACAATTAAATACTAGACTACAGACCTAAACATTACCGAGATACGGGAGAAGTGTGCAAGTGAATGAGCCTCCACTCTTTCAGGTGTGGGAGTGTCAGTTTTGTTTGTAAGATGATGTTACATAGTAAATCGTAGGAATTAGGAGTAAATATATAAAGTTAATTGTTCGAGATTGTAGAATCATTAAATAGGGGTCTTTAGCGAGCTAAATCCAATTTTTTGAAGTTTGTCGTGAAGAGCATAATGGTGATACGATAATGACTGTAAATAAAATCTGAAAGGATTGGTTCATTATTCAACCTTTGAAACTGCATTATACAACTGAGATGGAGAAAGCGATGTACAGCTCACATGGAATTGGCTACGAGGTGTATCGACGGGTCTTTAAGGAGAGAATGAAGGTAGAGCAACGTCGCGAACAGGAGTATATTGCAAGTCGAAGAATAGTGCAAGACTTTGACCGTAAAATGCATGAAGGATAATAAGTATAACATTTAAGATACCAGCCTCCGGGCTGGTATTGTATTTTTTATTGTTATTTTTACAAAGAAAAGTACACACTAAATGCATGAATATATACATAGATTTCTAAGTCTAAAAGACTTTATAAACATTTTTGTTTAAAAAGTCGTAAGTAACTAGGACGATTTTGTTGATTCTAAAATTTATTTGTTATAAGATTGTAATGAGAATAGATTGAGAATTAATAAAATATAGAGCAAAGCTTTATATTTATTGAATTTTATAACGTTGGAGGAATGGGAATGTCTGGTTCTACTTTATCAATTAAAGATTTACATGTAGCAATTGACGGGAAAGAAATTCTTAAAGGAGTTAATCTAGAAATTAAGGGTGGAGAGATTCATGCGGTAATGGGTCCAAACGGTACAGGTAAGTCAACTTTATCAAGTGCTATTATGGGTCACCCTAAATACGAAGTGACACAAGGAACAATTACGTTAGATGGGGAAGATGTATTAGAAATGGAAGTGGATGAGCGAGCTAAGGCTGGTCTGTTTTTAGCAATGCAATATCCTTCAGAAATTTCTGGTGTTACGAATGCAGATTTCTTACGTTCTGCTATCAACGCTAAGCGTGAAGAAGGTAATGAAGTTTCATTAATGAAATTCATTAAAACTATGGATAAAAAGATGGATTTCTTAGAAATGGACGTTAATATGGCACAGCGCTATGTGAATGAAGGGTTCTCTGGTGGAGAAAAGAAACGTAATGAAATCCTTCAATTAATGATGCTTGAGCCTAAAATTGCCATTCTTGATGAAATTGACTCAGGTTTGGATATTGATGCGTTGAAGGTCGTTTCTAAAGGTATTAATGATATGCGCGGCGAAGACTTTGGATGTTTAATCATTACACACTATCAACGTCTACTTAACTACATCACACCTGATTTCGTTCACGTTATGATGCAAGGTAAAATCGTGAAATCAGGCGGTCCAGAACTTGCACACCGCTTGGAAGCAGAAGGGTACGATTGGATTAAGCAGGAGTTAGGTATTGAAGACGAAACTGTCGGCCAAGAAGTGTAAGCGATAGGGGGATCATGATGACAGTAGATACAACAACATTACCGTTTGATAAAGAATATATAAATGACTATTCAAGTAAAAATAATGAACCGAACTGGTTAACAGAGTTACGAACTTCAGCGCTGGAAAAACTTGTAGATTTACCTTTGCCAAAAGCTGATAAAACAAGAATAGCTAAATGGAATTTCACTGGATTTGACACACATAGTGTTGTAAGCGATAAATACGCATCTGTTGATGAATTACCTGAGTCTGTCCGTTCATTAATTGAGACTGGTGAAGATGTAGAGAATAATCTATATGTTCAACGTGACCAAACACCAGCCTATTCAATTATGTCAGACGAATTAAAGCAACAAGGCGTTGTGTTCACAGACATTTATACAGCTGTAAAAGAACATGAGGATCTTGTTAAAAAATATTATATGAATGGTGTAAAAATTGATGAGCATAAGCTTGCGGCTCTTCATGCAGCATACATGAACGGTGGAGTATTTGTTTATGTGCCAAAAAATGTTGAAGTAAAAACACCTTTACAGGCTGTGTTTATCCATGAACAAGAAAAAGCAACTCTTTTCAACCATGTTATTGTAGTTGCTGATGATAATAGCTCTGTTACGTATGTAGAAAACTATGTATCAAATCGTAGTGCGTCAGAAGGTGTCGTAAACATTGTGACAGAAGTATTTGCAAACACAAATGCTCGCGTATCGTTTGGTGCCGTTGATAACCTTGGAAAAGACGTTACAGCTTATGTGAATCGTCGCGGTGTTGCAGGTCGTGATGCTAAGATTGAGTGGGCATTAGGTCTTATGAACGATGGAAATACTGTGTCTGAAAACACAACAAATCTTATCGGTGACGGCTCATTTGGAGACACAAAAACCGTTGTCGTTGGTACAGGTGATCAAACACAAAACTTCACAACGAAGGTTGTCCATTTTGGAAAGCACTCAGAAGGATATATTCTTAAACATGGCGTCATGAAAGATAATGCAACATCTATTTTCAATGGAATTGGAAAGATTGAACACGGTGCTACAAAATCTAATGCCGAGCAAGAGTCTCGCGTGCTTATGCTAAGCGAGAAAGCTAGAGGCGATGCCAATCCAATTCTACTTATTGAAGAAGATGATGTTACGGCAGGACATGCAGCGTCAGTAGGTCGTGTAGATCCTATTCAGCTTTATTATATGATGAGTCGCGGCGTTTCAAGGACTGAGGCAGAACGACTAATCATTCATGGTTTCTTAGCGCCAGTTGTAGAGCAGCTGCCGATAGAAAGTGTAAAAGAACAGCTTTCTAAGGTGATTGAAAGGAAAATAAAATAATGAACGTTGCTGAAATCCGTAAACAGTTTCCAATTCTACAACAAAACGTTAACGACATGCCGTTAGTGTATTTAGATAGTGCCGCTACATCTCAGAAGCCTATTGCCGTGATTGAAGCACTAGAAAAATACTACAAAGGCTACAACTCAAATGTTCATCGTGGTGTTCATACTCTTGGAACGAAAGCAACGGATGCTTATGAAGGCGCACGTGATCGTATACGCCGATTCATAAATGCAGCTTCAAATGAAGAAGTTATTTTTACAAGAGGAACGACAACAGCGCTAAACACAGTTGCAAAGAGCTATGGGGGTGCCAACTTAAATGATGGTGATGAGATTGTCATCACATATATGGAGCACCATGCCAATATTATTCCTTGGCAGCAAGTAACGAAAGCAACGGGGGCGGTGTTAAAGTACATCCCCCTAGAGGATGATGGGTCACTATCACTAGATAAAGTGCGTGAAACAATTACAAGTAAAACAAAGATTGTTTCTGTTATGCAGGTATCAAATGTACTTGGTACAATAAACCCTATTAAGGAAATTGCAGCCATCGCACATGAAAATGGAGCGATTATGGTTGTAGATGCAGCGCAAAGTGCTCCTCATATGAAAATAGATGTACAAGATTTAGATTGTGATTTTCTTGCTTTCTCAGGCCATAAGATGTGTGCGCCGACAGGCATAGGTGTTTTATATGGAAAAAAAGAGCACCTAGAAAAAATGGATCCTGATGAAACTGGTGGAGAAATGATTGATTTTGTTGGCCTGTACGAATCAACATGGAAGGAGCTTCCGTGGAAGTTTGAAGCGGGAACCCCTATTATTGCTGGAGCTATCGGGCTTGCGGCAGCAATTGACTTCTTAGAAGACATTGGTCTTGAAAATATTGAAAAACATGAGCATCAATTAGCTCAATATGCAGTAGAAAAGCTTTCGAAGATTGATGGGCTGACCATTTATGGACCAGCTAAACGAGCAGGACTTGTGACTTTTACAATGGATGATGTACATCCACACGATGTAGCTACTGTTGTTGATGCTGAAGGTATTGCTATTCGTGCAGGTCACCATTGCGCTCAACCGCTTATGAAATGGCTAAAGGTTTCAGCAACAGCACGGGCAAGCTTTTACCTGTATAATACGGAAGAAGAGGTTGATAAGCTAGCTGCTGCACTACTGAAAACAAAGGAGTATTTTAGTCATGTCTTTTAACAATAATTTAGACACCCTTTATCGCCAGGTTATTATGGATCACTACAAGAACCCACGAAATAAAGGTAGTCTTGAAGATGATAGTATTACAATTGATATGAACAATCCTACTTGTGGTGACCGTATTCACCTTACGTTAAAGGTTGAGGATGACAAAGTTGTTGACGCAAAATTTGACGGGGAAGGCTGTTCTATATCAATGTCATCGGCGTCTATGATGACGCAGGTGATTAAAGGTCAATCTGTTGAAGATGCATTAAAAATGTCGAAAATTTTTTCTGATATGATGCAAGGAAAAGAATACGATGATGAAATTGATTTAGGAGATATTGAAGCATTGCAAGGTGTTTCTAAATTTCCTGCTCGTATAAAGTGTGCAACGCTCGCGTGGAAAGCGATGGAAAAAGGCGTTCATAACAACAAAGAATAGGGAGGTTCTAGAATGGCTAAAAAAATGCCGGAAATCGGTGATTATAAATATGGGTTTAGAGATAAGGACGTTTCGATTTTCCGTTCTGGCCGTGGGTTAACAAAGGAGATTGTTGAGGAAATTTCTCGTATGAAGAATGAGCCTCAATGGATGCTTGACTTTCGCTTGAAGTCACTTGAGCATTTTTATAAGCTTCCTATGCCACAGTGGGGTGGTGACTTAGCAGGGCTTAACTTTGATGAGATAACATATTATGTTAAACCATCGGAAAAATCAGAGCGTTCATGGGATGAGGTGCCTGAAGAGATTAAACGTACGTTTGATAAATTAGGTATTCCTGAAGCAGAGCAAAAGTATTTAGCTGGTGTATCTGCTCAATATGAGTCTGAGGTAGTGTATCATAACATGAAAGAAGACCTTGAAGATTTAGGTATTGTCTTTAAGGATACTGATACAGCGCTTAAAGAAAACGAAGAAATCTTCAAAAAGCATTGGGCGACTGTCATTCCACCTACTGATAACAAATTCTCAGCACTTAACTCAGCAGTATGGTCAGGTGGTTCATTTATTTACGTACCACCAGGTGTAAAGGTTGATACACCTTTACAAGCATATTTCCGTATTAACTCTGAGAACATGGGGCAATTTGAACGTACTCTTATTATCGTAGATGAGGGGGCACATGTTCATTACGTTGAAGGCTGTACAGCTCCTGTGTATACAACAAACTCGCTTCATAGTGCCGTAGTTGAAATTATTGTTAAAAAAGGTGGCTATTGCCGCTATACGACAATTCAGAACTGGGCAAACAACGTGTATAACCTTGTAACTAAGCGTACTGTTTGTGAAGAAAATGCAACGATGGAATGGATTGATGGTAACATCGGTTCGAAGCTAACAATGAAGTATCCAGCCTGTATTTTAAAAGGTGAAGGTGCACGTGGTATGACTCTTTCTATTGCGATTGCTGGGAAAGGGCAGCACCAGGATGCAGGAGCTAAAATGATTCATTTAGCACCTAACACATCATCTACTATTGTATCTAAATCTATTTCTAAACAAGGCGGTAATGTAACATATCGTGGTATCGTTCACTTTGGGCGTAAAGCAGAAGGTGCACGTGCTAACATCGAGTGTGACACATTAATTATGGATAATAAATCTAAATCTGATACGATTCCTTACAATGAAATCTTAAATGATAACATTTCATTAGAGCACGAAGCAAAGGTTTCAAAAGTATCAGAAGAGCAATTATTCTACTTGATGAGCCGTGGTATTTCTGAGCAAGAAGCAACAGAAATGATCGTAATGGGCTTCATTGAGCCGTTTACAAAGGAACTACCAATGGAATATGCAGTTGAAATGAACCGCTTAATCAAGTTCGAGATGGAAGGTTCTATCGGATAATACTATTTTAAAAATGGTACCCAAGAGCATAAACTATTCCCCGGATAGCGGACACTGATAAAACAGTGCCCTATCCGGTTTTTTGTGTTTTATGTAAAATGAAATTTTTGGTAAAGTGGGCTCGGTTCATGCTACACTTGAAAATAGAAATGTAAAGGAGACTTATGTATGAAATATATAACTGCATTCATATTTGTCTTAATACTTTTAACAGGATGTTCTTCTGACCGAGTTACTTTTCATGAATCTGAGATCTTTCCTGATTTCCCTGTACCTAAACAGGAGGATAACAGTGAAACATTAGGTTCTCATGTTTTTTTGAAATATGAAGATATGAGCTTTTTACAAGGCATTCCATCCGACTATATAAAGGAAATTGAAAAATATGGTTGGAAAGAGAATACCTCTTTGCAGCTTGGTGCACAGCATGTATTTGAAAAAGAAAATCGCCAAATTCTAATGATTGTGCAAGACGGCTATATTTCTTTAAAAGAAGAAATAGTTAACGAATTTACAATTGAAGATGTTGCAACGGTACTTTCTCAAGGAGCAGAACCCCATATCCAAGTTCTTAGCTATGAGGTGAAACTTAATAACAAAACAAATAAACAGGCACAAGACATACAACCTGTTTATAATGAATTCATTACGAAAAACGTAATAGATTACGATGACGAAATATACTCGTCTGATGGTAGTACCATTGTAATAAAAGGATATGTGTCATTTGATGTGAAAAACCTCTCCAGTCAAAGTATATCAATGTTAGAGCCATTATTGATGGGGATCAGCATTGACACGGGTGACAATCAGGTCTATTTACAAAATACAATGGCATCTAAAGAAGTGGTTGTATTAGAACCGATTAAACAACAAATAGGTATGTTCCAAGCTATTATTACACCTAAACATGAGAGTGACTTTTGGAAGTACAGTCTTGAACTGTATTATGAGGGGCAAGGAGACATAGAACTGACAAAAGTTCAATTTGGTAGTGGTACGAGTGAAATGAAAGAGTATGTGATGAAAAACGGTGATGTGTTTGTGATGGGCGTGGGCTCTAATCAAATAGAAAGAGAAATAAATCTATCAGTAGAAACAAGACCGTTACAAAGTAATGGAGATATAGTGGCGCAAACCTATAGCACGACCATTCAGTTAACAGAAGATTCTACTAGAGAAAAATAATAACAGGAGTGAGTAACATTATATATATTGATCCAAAAAAACTAACCTCAAAGGAAAATTATCGTTTGTTAAGTAGTGCTGTCATCCCTCGTCCTATAGCACTTGTCACATCGGAATCGGATGAAGGTATAGTTAACGCAGCCCCATTTAGCTTTTTTAACGTATTAACTTCGTCCCCCCCACTTATCTCTATTTCTATTGGAAGAAGAAATGGGGATATTGTAAAAGATACTGCTAAAAATATATTATCTAAAAAGGAATTTGTTGTTCATATAATAGATGAAACGCTAGTTCCACAAATGAATGATACTTCATATGAATACCCATCTAATATTAGTGAAGTAGAACAAGTAGGGTTTACGTTAATAGAGAGTAAAAACATACAAGTTCCTGCTATCGGTGAGGCGAAGGTAAGATTAGAGTGTATCTTACATGAATCTATTCCTCTTGGCACGGCTGAGCAGTATAACTGTGATTTGATAATTGGAGAAGTAGTCATGTTTCATATAGACGAAGACACTCACGAGAACGGAAAAGTACTTGCTGAGAAGCTTAACACAGTAGGTAGACTAGGGAGAGCTGAATATGCTCGAATGAAAGACGTCTTCTCTTTGCCTCGTCCTATTAAAAAGAATTAAATATTCTAAATCTACTGGGGTATGTGCTATCCCAGTCTTTTTTTGTATAAAGTATGATCTGCGACTCCTAAAAGTGAGCTTGCTTGTGCTACTCAAACGAAATATTTGGAAAACAATGCAGATTACCGTAATATTATTTTTAAGTCTAAAAGAATTAGGTGAACAGTATGATTTATGTTGGTGTGACAGGTTGGGGGGACCATGATAGCTTATATAGTGGTGGAATATCCCCTCGCAATAAACTGGCGCAATATGCTTCTCATTTTCCTATTGTAGAAGTCGATTCGTCGTTTTATGCTATACCATCACAAGTTACCGTCGAAAAATGGGTTTCACAAACACCCACATCATTTCAATTTATAGTAAAAGCATATCAAGGGATGACTGGTCATACGCGTGGAGATATTCCTTTTGCTAGTGTTGAAGAGATGTTTGAAGTATTCAAACAAAGCTTACAACCCTTTATATCTGGAAATAAATTAGCGATGATACTCTTTCAGTTTCCGCCATGGTATGATTGTACTAAGGAGCATGTGGCATATATTAGAAAGTGTCGTCAATTAATGACTGACCTCCCGATAGCATTAGAGTTTCGCCATCAGTCATGGTTTCTCGAAAGGTTCCGAGCGAAGACTCTACATATGATGCAAGAAGATGGTTGGATTCATAGTATATGTGACGAACCGCAAGGCCACAGTGGGTCTATTCCTACAGTTTTAATACCAACGGATCCTATCAAGACGTTAGTACGTTTTCATGGAAGAAATGTTCATGGATGGCGTCACTCTATCGGTGCGAATTGGAGAGATGTTCGCTATTTATATGATTATAATTTAACAGAATTAAGTGAATGGGCGAGTCATTTAGCAAGTCTACAAAAAAGTTCTCAGCACATATATGTGCTTTTTAATAATAACTCTGGAGGGCATGCAGTAGGAAATGCCAAAATGCTAATAAAATTGCTCGGGATTGAATATGGAGGATTAGCGCCGAAACAGCTATCGTTATTTTGAAGGGAGATCTAGATGGACATAGTCATATTAATTATCCTCGGCTTAGTTGCGGGAACATTTGGCAGTTTAGTGGGCTTAGGCGGGGGAGTCATTGTAGTGCCAGCGTTGTTATTTTTAAGTACGTATACGACATTACTTCCACATGTATCACCACAAATAGCGGTTGGTACATCGTTAGTAGTCATAATATTTACATCTTTATCCTCAACTCTTGCATACATAAAGCATAAAACTGTTGATATAAAGAGTGGTCTTTTTGTATTTGCTGGAAGTGGACCAGGCGCCATCGTCGGTGCGTGGATTAATTCTTGGTTACATGTAGATAACTTTTCTGTGTATTTAGGAATTTTTATTATAGTAACATCTTTATTGCTTTTCTTTAATGATCGAATGAAACCAATGAAACAAAACAACAAAAGATTTACTATTCAAAAAACGTTTGCAAGTCCAGAGGGACAAACGCTTGTGTATGGCTTTCATCCAATAAGCTTAATTGCCGTTGCATTTGTTGTAGGACTGTTTTCAGGGTTATTTGGAATCGGTGGTGGGTCTTTATTAGTACCGGCTCTTATACTACTATTTTTCTTTCCGCCTCATGTTGCAGTGGCTACGTCAATGTTTTCCATCTTTTTATCCGCTATCGTATCGTCAGCAACTCATATTTCATTAGGTCATGTTAGTTGGTTTTTAGCTTTATCTTTAGCACCAGGTGCATGGGTTGGTGGAAAATTGGGTGCATGGATTAATACTCGCCTTGCTAGTCGAACTATTGTTATGGTGTTGCGCGTGATCTTAATTTTAATTGGTGCACAGTTATTATATGAAGGTATATTTTAATTTTAAGTTTAGCTTGAAGAGGGTGCTTTGGCAGTCGAGTTAATTAGAACAGCTTTCTTTTTGTCAATACAATAATATATAGGCGGTGAATATTTATGGAAACATTACATATTTACCATATAAATGATTTGCACAGTCATTTTTCAAACTGGCCAAAAGCTATGAAAATTATCGAGGATGCTCGCAAAAAACATGCGAATAGTTATGAGCAAATGCTTTTTTTTGATATTGGTGATCATGTTGATCGTGTTCATCCTATGTCGGAAGCAACATTAGGAAAAGCAAATGTTCAATTACTTAACGAAGCGCAGGTTGATGGTGTGACTATTGGGAATAACGAGGGTATAACGTTGGCTTTTGAAGATTTAGATGCGCTGTATGAGCATGCGAATTTTCCTGTGATAGTCGCAAATTTATTTTACACGAATGATGAACGCCCCCATTGGGCTAAGCCATATAAAATTATAACTACAGCTAATGGAATGAAAATAGGGGTAACAGCTGTAACAGCGTTTTTTCATAAGTTTTATGAAATATTAGGTTGGAGCCTTGAGGACCCTTTTATAGCGTTGCAAAATGTTTTATTTGAGCTTAGAAAGCAAGTAGATGTTATTATCCTGCTAAGTCATCTTGGCATTCATGATGACGAAAAGATTGCACAAGCGTACCCGGATGTTGATGTAATATTAGGTGCTCATACACATCACATATTACCAGAGGGAAAATATATTGAAGATACGTTACTATGTGGCGCAGGAAAATTTGGTCAGTATGTCGGACATGTTGAATTATTGTTAGATTATCGAACTCGTTCAATTGTGCGTAAACAGGCTGAGCTTATTGATGTTCAACTAGCGAAAGAACATAAGTATACAGCGCAGCTATTAGACAGTATAGCAGAAAAGGAAATGATTCATCTAAATAGAAAAGTTGCTGTCCTACATGAAGATTTAGAGGTTGATTGGTTTGATGAGTCACCTTTTGCTCTCACACTTGCATCGGCGTTAAAAGATTGGTGTAACAGTGATATTGGTATGATAAATAGTGGGGTTTTGCTAGAATCTTTATCAGCAGGTGTTGTCACTTGGGCGGATGTTCACAAAATTTGTCCACATCCAATAAATCCTTGTACGGTAGACTTGCGTGGGGATGAGTTAAAAGAGGTTATCTTACATGCAAACACAAAAGAAGTTCAGGAGCTAGAGGTAAAAGGATTTGGCTTTCGAGGAAAAGTAATGGGGCGAATGGTCTATTCAGGAGTGGAATGGAAGTATGAAGTGTTGTCTGATGGAAAAGAGCATATACGTAATATAAAAATTAATGGAGAACCATTAAATATGGATAAGTGTTACAAAGTCGCAACTATCGATATGTTTACATTTGGAAATTTATATCCTGCTATTCGCCATGCAACTGAGAAACATTTCTTTATGCCTGAGTTTTTGCGCGATGTTTTAGCTTGGCGATTAAAGAGAATGTAATTGGGTATTTGTATTATCACCCCACCTAGGGCTATTGCATAAAGTGATTTTAGGAAGGGGTGTAGAAGCAAATGGTATCGATGACACCTATTATTATTGAGGGTAAGCAGTTCACGGCCATAACAGTTGCTCTGCCAAAAACAAATTTTATGGCAGTAACTAACGAAAAGGGCTATATTATGTGCGGTGCTTTAGATGTTCAATTATTGAATGAGAAGCTTCGTGACCGTGGGATTATCGCCGGTCGTGCCGTCGGTGTCCGAACAATCGAGCAGCTTCTTGAAGCACCGTTAGAATCAATCACAATCGAAGCAGAGAATATTGGCATTTCAGTAGGAATGAAGGGAAGAGATGCATTGCTAAAAATGGTCTAACCCTCATAGCTTAAGGTGTGTTACAATAACACACCTTTTTTTTAGCTAATTGGAAGGTATAAAATTTTTCAGAATTCATGCTTTACTAACGTATAAGTGCAACTACGCCTCTGTCTTCGCCATAAGGCTCACCAATCAGCGAATTATCTTTATAGGTTTTTTATACTAAAATACATATATAATACCGGGGTGATATAGGAATAAAGTTGGATAGGAAATAGGTAGTGATTTACAGAGATTTGCAGATTTATGTCGAATTAGCCATTACTATTAGTATATAATGCATGTAAAAGCACATAACGGAAGCGGGAGAAAAGATCATGAGACTTGAAACTACCCATTCATTACATCCAGGTACAGCGCTTGCAAGACAAGTTTTAAATGAATATGGACAGGTTCTCATTAATAAAGGTGTCCCCTTAACTACACGAATGATTCAACGCTTACAAGATATGGGGATTTCTTACGTGTACGTTGAAGATGCGCGAACGAATGATATTGAAATTGTACACCCCATTTCGGAACAACTTAGAAGGGAATCCATTCAATCCATCAATGATATATTTAATCAATTTGATAGAGAGACGAATATATCTCATATTTTTATAATAGACGAGGCATCCAAGCAGCTATTGTCTCTTGTTCGTAAATTATCTGATGAGATATATGAAAAAAAAGAACTAGTCACGTTACTAGCTGATGTATTTATACACGACCGATATATATTCACTCACTCTTTGAACGTAACACTTTATTCGATTGCTATTGCGATTCATCAAGGATACTCTAAAAAGGATGTAGAAATTATAGCGTTAGGCGCTTTAATGCATGATGTTGGCAAAATGTTAGTTCCTCAAGACATATTAATGAAGCCTAGTAAACTAACGGAAGACGAATTCTCACAAATTAAAAAGCATAGTTCGTTTGGTTTTGATATTCTTCGAAAGGTTAATACTGTTTCGTTACTTGTAGCTCATTGTGCGTATCAGCATCATGAGCGAATTAACGGGTCTGGTTATCCAAGGGGATTAAAAGGGGAGGAAATTCACCCATATGCGAAAATAATAGCAGTAGCTGATGTATTTGATGCCGTTACATCAAATCGCGTGTATCGAAACGCTATGCTTCCTCATGAAGGATTAGAGATTTTATATTCAGGTGTTGGTACACTTTATGATGTGTCTGTTGTCGAAGCGTTTAGAAAAGCAATTGCTATATACCCTGTAGGCTTATCCGTCATATTAAGTGATGGACGGAGTGGGATTGTGTCAAAGCAGAATCATCATATTAGCGAACGTCCGGTTATTCGAATTTTAAAAGAAAACGATGCACATCTTGAGGTGCCTTACGAAGTAGACTTAAGTAAGCACTTGGATGTTATGATATCAGACTGTGACACTACTTTAGCGCTGTCTCATAGAGCATTTAAAACGTCGTAAAGGTTGTATTATTTTCCTCCCTTAAAGCATACAAATGCATTAGGGGAGGATGAGCTATGCCCAAACAACGAAGAAGACCAATAATTCGCAGAGGTCCCATGCCTTTTCGATATGTATTTATTTTGACATTTATATTGTTTATTATTTCTACTGTGGTTGGGTTAGAAGTTATTAACGTTGGAATCAAGCCGACGCTTATGAATTATGCGGAAGCAAAAACAAAAGAAATTGCAACATTAGTTATAAATAAAGCAGTTAATCAAAGAGTTGTAGAGCAAGAGGCATTTAATGTCGATGATATTATTACGATTCGCTATGATGAAAATCAAACTGTCTCTAATCTAATTTTAGACGCAGCTATTGTCAATCGTGTGTCTGCTGAAATTACAAATTTAGTATTAACATACATGAATGAAGCTGAAAATGGAGATTTAGAAAAATTAAAATTACCGAGTGATATAGAGGTAGAAACAGCAAATGACAAACCTGCAGCAAGAGGCCTTGAATATGCCGTGCCGCTTGGTCAAGCAACAAACAATGCGTTACTAGGTAACTTAGGGCCACGCGTCCCTATTCGTTTTTTAACAGTTGGTAACGTAAGCTCAGATATTCTTCCGAAAATAGAGGAATATGGCGTGAATAATGCCTTTATTACAATCCTGGTACACATTGAAGTAAACGTCCAGATCATCGTACCATTTGCTACAGAAGTGACAACGGTAACAACAGATGTTCCTGTTGCTATGGGGATTATTAATGGCAAAGTACCGAATGTGTATATTCGAGGTGGCGAAGATATGCCGTCAATAGAGGTGCCAATTGATTAAATCGGGACAGGTGCAGCATGTATAAGCGTGCACCTTTTTGTATATGTTTATTTTTTCCGCATTGCATAGTCATACATAATTAAGTAAGCCTCCGATTATTTTCTAATGAACAATGGCTCGCTTATGTCATGACTGAAGCCATATACGATAAAAGCTGAAAAAACGATAGGAAGACCGAGCTAATAAACACAATGCAAATCAAGTTGATTTAAAAAAGCAGACTTGCAAATGGTATAACAACGTTTAATAATAATTGAAAATTTAAAATATAAAATATTAATAAACTATTCCAACAAAATGCTTTACAGATGATAAAAGACTAGCTATACTGACTATAGACTAAAAAATCAGAAAATATAAAAATTTTAAATTATAAGGTTGTTTATTCGGACATATACTTGTCCTGAGGAAATTATTCAATACATTTTATTGCTAGTCATTAATTATTAGGAGGGGTTTAAGATGGAAAGACAACAGTGGGGCACGCGTGCAGGGTTTATTCTAGCGGCTGCGGGATCTGCAATCGGCTTAGGAAACATTTGGCGATTCCCAGCAACAGCATATGAAAATGGAGGAGGTGCTTTCTTCTTCCCGTATTTATTTGCATTACTAACGGCAGGGATTCCACTACTAATTATGGAATTCACAATCGGACACAAATATCGGGGATCAGCGCCATTATCATATGGTCGTATGAATAAGAAAGCGGAATGGATTGGATGGTGGCAAGTTGCTATTTCATTCTTTATTTCTGTATACTATGCCGCTATTATTGCTTGGGCTATTATGTATTCTGTTTTTTCCTTTAATTTAAGCTGGGGTGACGATACAGAAGGGTTCCTATTCAGCAATGTATTAAATATATCAGACGGACCTGGTGCACTGGAAGGATTGGCACCTGTATGGAGTATCTTAATTACGCTTATTATAGTTTGGGTAGTAACACTAGGTGTTTTAGTTGGTGGAGTTAAAAAAGGGATTGAGCTAGCAAATAAGATTTTCATTCCAACGCTTGCGGTATTATTTTTAATTATTGTAATCCGTGCTTTAACATTAGAAGGCGCTGTTGAAGGTCTAAATGCATTCTTTAAACCAAATTGGGATACGATTTGGAGCGGAAAAGTTTGGGTAGCCGCCTACGGTCAGATTTTCTTTAGTTTATCAATTGCGTTTGCCATCATGGTTACGTATTCTAGCTATCTACCAAAAAAATCAGATATTACAAATAATGCCTTTATTACCGGATTCGCTAACTCAGGTTTTGAGTTATTAGCGGGTATTGGTGTATTTAGTATTTTGGGCTTTTTAGCAACTCAGCAAGGTGTAGGTGTGGATGAAGTTGTAGCAGGAGGCGTAGGGCTAGCATTCGTTGTATTCCCTGCTGTTATTAACGAATTTCCTGCGCTAAACGGCTTGTTCGGATTTTTATTCTTTGCATCACTTGTACTAGCGGGCTTATCGTCCTTAATCTCAATTGTTGAAACATTTGTGGCTGGTGTTCAAGATAAATTTGGTGTCTCGAGAAAAGCGTCTGTACTTGTTGGGGGTGGCTTAGCGGCTCTTATCTCTATTTTATTTGCGACTAGAAGTGGTTTATATTTCTTAGACGTTGTTGACTATTTCATCAATAGCTTTGGTGTAGCGTTAGCTGGCTTGATTGAAGTAGTAGCAGTGGCATGGTTTATGAGGGAGCTTAAAAATCTACAAGCACATGCAAACGAATTGTCTGATATTCAGCTTGGGGCGTGGTGGAGAATTTGTTTAGGTTTAATTACACCGCTTGTACTAGGGTATATGATGTTTGATAACATTCGTACCAATCTGGCGGAGAACTATGGTGACTATCCAACATGGTTTGTAACGTCATTTGGATGGGCTATAGCTGGTGCAGCGATATTGATTGGTGTGTTATTCTCACTTGTGAAATGGGATAAAAAGCGCTTTGAATTAACTGAACACAAGGAGGCATCGTACTAATGGACGGAAGTGCTATTGTAATGATGGTTATTGGAATGGTAATAATTTGGGGAGGGTTAGCGGCAAGTATTATTAACGCCGTAGTAAAAGCAAAACAAAATTAAACATTAAAAACAAAGCACAGGGCTCAACAAGGCCTTGTGCTTTGCTATGATTCAATTATCACTACCGTGTTTAAAGTGGAGACATTATTTTTTTCTTCTCTGTCTTTCTTGGCGTTCCCAAAGCTTTAGATGTGGATAGGGATCGAATGCCCATTCACCGTTTCCATTATCCTTATACAGTCCGTAATGCAAGTGTGGAGGAAACTTCCCTGCTGTTCCCGGGGGACCGTAACCAGAGCTTCCTACGCTTCCGATTAATTGCCCAGGCTCCACAATATCCCCGGCTTTAAGATCTTTTGCAAACCCATTTAGGTGAGCGTAATAGTGATAGGTATTATTGATGTCACGTATGCCAATACGCCAACCACCATACCTATTCCAGCCTTTTACTTCAATAATACCATAGCTACTTGAACGAACAGGAAGACCGTATCCAGCAAATAAATCTGTACCCTCATGAATACGTCTGCCCCCCCAGCCACGAGCGTCTCCCCATGTGCTTCTATAGCTATATATAGTTCCTAAAGGAAGAGGGAAGGCTTTTTTATTCAAATCAAGGGTGCCATACGTTTTATATAGTTTAGCAATGCCCATTATTAAATCTACAGTCTTATCACGTTGATAGTAATGCCACAGACCAATTTTTATATGATCTTCATTGGGACCGTATTGGGATAAATAATTAGCAAAAGTGTATAAAAGATCTGCATCATTCTCACTGTCAGCAACACCATCTCCATCTCCGTCTAAACCGACTCCTCCGAAGTGTTGAATGAAGGTAGCGTTCTTTGGAGCTGGATTGAGAGGACCTGCCCACACATCTTTTGGATAATATATGCCGATAACACCTTTTTCTTCGGGTAAATCACGACGAGCATGTCTAATGTTTCTTTCGTATTGGTCAACTGCAGCATAAATGTACCATGGTATTTGTGTAATGCCTTCCATTTTAGTATAAAGTGCCATACGTTCTTCATAGATTTGTTCTTGACTTTTTTCGGTTTCGGCGTGTGTTATTGATGGGAAAATTATAAAGCAAACAAGAATAAATATATATAGTTTCCTCAAAAGCAAATCTCTCCTTTCGTGGTAGTAACTGTACCAAGAGTCAACGGTTCAAGTTATAGACGGTTGTGAAAAAACACCTACTATTAGCTGTATACTTAAACAAAAGGTGATAAATATGTACCGCATTCATATATCTTATTTTGTTAGTTTCGAGCTATTTCATGAAAAGTTTTTTTTGGAAATGATTGCTTTATGGACGGTTTGTTGGATTATCACAGTTGAAAGCATTATAATATACGTTAGACTATTGTCATAGGAGTTGAGTTATTTGTCAGATCGTAAGCAAGTCAAACGTAAACCTGAATGGTTAAAAATAAAACTAAACACAAATGAACATTACACAGGCTTGAAGAAAATGATGCGTGAAAATAATTTACATACAGTCTGTGAGGAAGCAAGATGCCCTAATATTCATGAATGCTGGGCTGTAAGACGAACAGCAACCTTCATGATATTAGGTGATGTTTGTACAAGAGCATGTCGGTTTTGTGCAGTTAAAACTGGGTTGCCAAGTGAATTGGATTGGCAAGAGCCGGAACGTGTAGCGGATTCAGTGCAGCTTATGAATTTAAAGCATGTTGTTGTGACAGCTGTTGCAAGGGATGATTTAAAGGATGGAGGCGCCGCTGTTTTTGCTGAGACAGTTCGAGCTATTCGACGTAAAAATCCTTTTACAACAATTGAAGTGTTACCTTCTGATATGGGCGGAGTAGAAGAGAATCTGCGCACATTGATGGATGCTAATCCTGACATTTTAAACCATAATATTGAAACAGTGCGTCGACTATCAGACCGGGTGCGTGCTAGAGCAAAGTATGAACGCTCACTGGAGTTTTTACGCCGTGCTAAAGAAATGAAGCCAAATACACCTACTAAATCAAGTATTATGATTGGTCTAGGGGAAACAAAGGAAGACCTTATCGAGGCAATGGATGATTTGCGTGCTAATCATGTTGATATCCTAACGATTGGTCAATACCTGCAACCAACTAAAAAGCATTTAGCGGTAGAAAAATATTATCATCCTGATGAATTTAAAGAATTAAAAGACATCGCAATGTCAAAAGGATTTAGTCATTGCGAATCGGGGCCTTTAGTTCGTTCATCTTATCATGCTGACGAACAGGTTAATGCAGCAGCCCGTGAAAAACACCGTCTTGCAGATGAAAAAGAAAATGTAAAACAAGCTTGATCTAAGACAAAAGAGGCACTCAACTGTAAGGTGAGAAACAGTGAGTTGCCTCTTTATATATTCTCCGAAGTGTAGCGTTGCCGATAGTTTTTTCAGTGTTTATCGGCTTGTCTTTTGTGTGGCCAAATTATTGAAATGGCTAATTTATCTTGAATAATTATACTCCATTTCTGGATATAAATTATTGTTAGATATTCTTTCATACTGTTGTAAAGACTGATCATCTAAATCTTTTTCACGGTTGGACATGTTTGAATACTCGTTCATCATGTCATCCTTGTCTTCACCATTTTCGTTTTCACTTTCACTCATATCTCGACCTTGTGGAGAAGCGAGCATCATGCGAATTGTATTCTGTAATACTTGTTCAATATTTTCCGTATTACTGCTTAAATTACTAAATCCTTCAATATCCCTCATCATAAGCGGGTTATCAGATACGTACACATGATAATATCTTGGTACGACTGACATAGCTGTTTTCTTTACTTGATCAGCGGTTTCGTATCGATTGTTTGTGTTTGCATCGTAGGCAATTAATGCTTCTTCGTCCGTCACAAGAACGGAGGCATCATTTACGTTAGGAAGCTGAGTTACTAGCTCACTAATGACTGATGCTGTATGTTCTGTATCTATAGCCTTTAATCCTTCTTTATTTCTTGTCGTCTCAACAGGAGACTTTTGACTACGAACGTATCCAAACCGAACTTTATCATCGTCAGCATACACATTTTGCTCTTCATGTTCATTTTTATAGTTCACTTTCGTGTAACCACCATCATGCTGCATACTAGTGTTATCATTTAAATTTGCGTTGCCACAAGCACTTAACGATAATGGAATTGTCAGCAATAGAACTGTAATGAATTTGTTCAATATTGACACCTCCTTGGTTATAGGTTGTCCGAAAAAAATCATGATTGTTACAGAAATTGATGGAGATTTGACTATAATTTGTGATATGTTAAAAATTGAAGTGTGAGGTGATAGCGTTGATCGTAATAAACAACACTCAATACGAGGTAATAGAAAATTTTAAAAATGGTTTTAATGAAGATGGTTTTAAAGCAAGGTACAGTGACATATTACAAAAGTATGATTATATTGTTGGTGACTGGGGTTATAGTCAGTTGCGCTTACGAGGGTTTTTTGATGATCAAAATCAAAAAGCTACCTATGACACTAAAATCAGTACGCTTACCGAGTACATTTATGAATATTGCAACTTTGGCTGTGCTTATTTTGTTTTAAAGAAGGTCAAAAAATAAAGAGGCCATCCGAACAAGCGAACCTTTTGGTGCTGCTTTCGGATGAGCCTCTTTGCATTGGTTATAAATAGTAGTAAATTACATAGATATGTTCAATTTCGGTGTGACCCAGGATCTTTTCTTTCAATGTCTTCATGTAGGCCTTTATTTTCATAATTAAAAGCACTGTATGATCGTTTACTTGAATCATGACTAACACTGTTTCTTGCTTCGATTGGTGACCCATACGGGCCATCTGGCGTATGTTCAGGAGCTTTATACTGTTTCATTACCTCAACATTCGAGAAGTCAGAGTAGTGTTCATTATTTGGCATTAGTGAATATCTCCTTTAGACAAGCTCAAATAAAAATTCACGAAGCTCTTGTGCCTGTTGTTCATCAAGCTGAAAGGCATGCTCTAAATAGCCTGGTTCATTAAGATCATCTTCACCAATAATGGCAAATAAATTGCTCAAAATATTAAGGACAATATATTTACCATAATAACGGTCTGATTGAATAATGGCTAAATCAAATCGTTCTGTTTCTCCCATAAAGCTTACGAACCGTGTTTTTGTGTTGACTGTCTCATCGTATAAAAAAAAGCGTTCACTCATACTATGTACCCCCAGTTTCCACGTTATTCTTTACGATTAATGATAGCAGATTTTTCTTTAAAACGAAAAAAATGTGCTAATATTATTTTAGTAACTACAAATCGGAGGGTTTTTCAATGTATTTTGTAGACCGAGATAAAATCGAAAATATACTACAGTACCTAGAAGAAATTACGAGTTGGGTTGAACAACAAACTGACATTAAGCAAACGAATAAACTCGCATTTGAAAGAGCCGTTTATGTCATCATTGATGGTGTATTAGATGTAGGGAACGCCATGATAGATGGATTTATCATGCGTGATCCAGGAAGCTATGCAGATATTATTGATATTCTTGAAGATGAAAAGGTTGTTCCACACTCAGTAGGTGAACAATTGAAACAAATTATTGAGCTAAGAAAAATGTTAACTCAGCAATATTTCGCAATGGACCACGATGTACTTTACAAAACAACGCATGAGTTTTTGAGTGCTGCTCAGAAATTCCCTACCTATATTCGAGAGTATATAGCTAAGGAGTTAGGTCCTGTCAATGCCTTTAAAAAATAATAAAGGTAAATGTAACAGCTTTTTAAACATTAATGTTTATTAATTGTTTGAATGAGAGTAAATAAGGTAAAATGAAGGCGAGGCGGTGAATTACGATGAACATGAATAAGCCTTCATCAACGAGAGAAGAAATTATTTATCTGTTAAAAATGAATAATCAACTTACAGTAGCTGATATCGCTAAAGAAATGAATATTACAGAAATGGCAGTGCGTCGTCATATTCAAGCACTAGAGCGTGATGAGCTTATTGAAATGTTGGTAGTTCGTCAACCGATGGGACGTCCTGCGCATGTATTTAAGCTTTCAAAAAAAGGTGAAGATTTATTTCCGCGTAATTACAAGGCGTTGACGCTTGATATTCTAGCTGATATTGAACAAGTTGGGGGAACTCAATTAGTAAAAGAGATGTTTAGCAACCGCAAAGAAAGATTGAAACCGATGTATGAAGAGCGGCTAAGTGGCAAATCTCGTGAAGAAAAGCTTAAAGAATTAGTAGCTATTCAAAATGAAAATGGTTATATGGCAGAATGTGAGAAGATTGATAATGATACTTTCATTATAAAAGAACATAATTGCCCGATTATGGATGTAGCACAACACCATAAATATGCATGTGGGCTAGAGCATGAACTATTTAAAGAACTTCTAGAGCCTGAAAAAGTCAAAGTAAGGTCATGTATAGCAACAGGAGATGGCTGTTGCAAATATGAGATAAGCTATGATAAAAAGAAATAAGCTCAGACGCTTCTTTATAAGGAGCGTTTTTTATTTTAACGTATAGGAAAATATAAAATATCTTCCTAGCTGAGTGGCTAGCTATAGCACAAGTGAGCCTATTTTATAGAAGCAGGCTTCCTTAATGCAGCCTAATTATTTTCAATTATAATAGGAGTGGACTAAATTGAAGCAGTATAAAGGATATTTAATTGATTTAGATGGAACAATGTACCGAGGAAAAGAAAAAATTGAAGAAGCAGGAGATTTTATTAAACGTCTTCGAATGAAAAATATTCCTTATTTGTTCGTGACTAATAATTCATCACGCACGCCAGAGCAAGTGGCACAAAAGCTTGTAGAATTTGATATACCAACCGAGCCATCACAAGTATTTACGACTAGTCAAGCAACAGCTAACTACATATATAACAAAACACCAAATGCTACAGTGTATGTAATTGGTGAAGAAGGTATTAGACATGCTATTGAAGAGAAGGGTCTAATTATTCAAGAGGATAATCCAAATTATATTGTAATGGGTATTGACCGCGGTATTAATTATGAGAAATTAGCTTTAGGCTGTTTAGCTGTGCGTAATGGCGCTACATTTATCTCTACTAATAGTGATATCGCGATTCCTACAGAGCGAGGATTGTTACCAGGTAATGGCTCACTCACGTCTGTCGTGGCTGTTTCGACAGGCGTGCAGCCAATCTTTATTGGTAAACCCGAAAAGATCATTATGGAACAAGCTTTACGTGTATTAGGTACAAGTAAGGAAGAAACGCTTATGGTAGGAGATAATTATGATACTGACATTAAAGCTGGTATGAACGCTGGGTTAGATGCATTGTTAGTTCATACAGGAGTTACAACAAAAGAACTGCTTAAAGGTTATCCAGAGCAGCCAACATATGTGGTTGATAGTCTAGCTGATTGGGATGTATAAAAAGGCGAAAAGACAGACAATAAAATATTAAACAATCAGGTATTACTAAAAGCGAGCACTTTGTGCTCGCTTTTAGTGTATCTCACTATCGGCTTATATTCGTACGGTGTCACACGTATCACTGAGGTAATGCTTACATTAACACCAAACTACACACCATAATGTCCGCTCATTAAATTATTCAACATTTGCTGCGCGATGCGCTAGTCTACTTGACGCAGCTGCAGCAATGGCACCAACGATGTCATCTAGGAATGTGTGGCATGCTCCTGAAGACTTATCATTCAGTTCAGCTAAAATACCAGGCTTTTGCTTATCAATGTAACCATAGTTTGTAAAACCGATTGATCCATACACGTTTACAATAGAGAGCGCTAGAATCTCATCTACACCATATAACCCTTCATCCTTAGAAAGAATTGATTGTAGAGGCTCCTCAAGCATTCCTTTCTCAGCTAATATATCTAATTGAATGCCAGTTATAATGGCATTTTGTACTTCTCTTTTTGATAAAACTCTTTCTACGTTAATACGGCAATCATCCATAGATAGACTTGGATGGTACTTTTCTTGTAAATAATAAACAAGTTTTGCTAAATCCTCTGTTGTAACACCTCTGTCTATTAGCCATTGTCTTGCTTTTTCTTCTACTTGATCACCACGTTTTTCTTCAGCCAATTAAATCACCTAACCTTTTCAAAAATGTCTGATAGCACCTGGGAATTAGATAACTACTAGTAATTGTAGTTTCACTCTCTTTTTTGTTACTTCTTTCCATTATCTAAAAAAAAATAAAATAACGCAAGGAATGTAGTCTTTAGTATTTCCATAAAGGTAAATAATCAAATCATGTTTGCTTGAATGTTTAATTACAACAACTCATATACATAGGTTTAGAGGGAGGGATATTTCGATGATCGAGGATATTTCAAAGCACTATGACTTGACGCCTCATCACATAATGCGTATTGGTGAGTATGAAGGTTTCCGTGAAAGAAGTACACTATATATTATTATCCCTATTCAACAAATGGACCAAAAAGAATTGCAAGAGTTAATTCTTTTGAGTGAATATATGGGGCGTAAACGTCAATTTCATGTTGCTACGTTCGTGAAAAATAAAAAAAATAAATATCTCAGCAAAGTTCAAGATCGGACAATTGCATTATTGCAGGTACCGTATACGGAAGAGAGTAGGTATAGTAATGTAAGCACAAATTTGGCACGATTTCATAAGGTAGGAGCTCGATACCCATACGAAGTTACTTCGTTAAATAGATTAGGGTATTGGAAGATATTTTGGGAAAAAAGACTGGACCAACTTGAACAGGTCTGGAGACAGGTTATCGCCAAAGGTCCAGTTGGATCATTTGAAGTGTTATTTGTGGATGTTTTTCCATATTATATGGGATTAACTGAGAATGCAATCCAATATGTTGTTGATACTGAATTGGACATTGCTCCTACAGATGTAGATGTAGGAACAGTATGTCATCAACGTTTCACGAGAGATATTTTAAATATTACGTATAACCTACCTGTTGATTGGGTGTTCGACCACTGTAGTAGGGATTTAGCTGAATGGATTCGACATGAAACTATTCACAATGATCAAGTTAATAAAGATATACAATCCTTTCTAATTGAATATAATCAGCAAAATCCACTTTCTCCATTTGGATGGCGTTTATTATATGCGAGAGTTCTCTTCCCGCTCACTTTTTTTACAAACGTCGAAAATGGTTTAATGGCGCCAGAAGAATCTCGTGGCGCATATGAAGATAACCTGCGCAGACTTATTGAGAACAGTGACAAGCATGAGTACTTTTTAGCATATTTTTATGAAAATATGCTTGTACCTAGGAAGCAATGGAAGATACCTTCTATTCAGTGGCTCACCAAATAATGTGGTGAACTTTTTTTTTTTTTTTTTTGAAAAGTGTAGTCAATTATGATCTGATAACGTTTACATGATAGAATGTAGTAAAAATTACTATTGTCACATATATGTATACGGCTTATAATGTACACTATAGAAAAACAAATGTATTTTTGGAACGGACATTTAAAAAGGGAGTGACAGCTGATGAAGGCAATATCTGTTGGATTATTAGGGTTAGGAACTGTAGGTAGTGGTGTTGTAAGAATAATAGAGAATCATCAAGATCGTCTATTGCATCAAGTAGGCTGTCCCGTTGAAATTCGCAAAGTATTAGTACGTAATATGGATAAGCAACGCGATGTGCATGTGGATACTGAGAAGATAACAACAGATGTTTATAATATCATCCAAGACCCTGAGATAGATGTTGTGATTGAAGTGATGGGCGGTATTGATGACACAAAGGAATATTTATTAAAAGCGCTACTGTCAGGAAAACATGTCGTGACGGCTAATAAAGACTTAATGGCAGTGCATGGTTCTGAGCTGTTAAGGGTTGCAAAGGAGCAAGGGTGTGATTTATTTTATGAGGCAAGTGTTGCTGGGGGAATTCCTATTCTACGGAGTCTTGTTGATGGCCTTGCATCTGACCGCATTACAAAAATGATGGGGATTGTAAATGGAACGACCAACTTTATTTTAACTAAAATGATGAAATACGGTAGTTCTTATGAAGAAGTATTAGCCGAAGCACAAAAGCTTGGGTTTGCTGAAGCCGATCCTACATCAGACGTGGAAGGCCTTGATGCTGCAAGAAAGATGTCTATTCTTGCCACACTAGGATTTTCGATGAACATTGACTTAGGTGATGTTACGACGGTTAAAGGTATATCTAAAATATCAGAAGAAGACCTGCAATATAGTAAACAGTTAGGCTATACGATGAAATTAATTGGATTAGCTGATCGGAACGGGGACAAGGTTGAAGTAAGTGTCGAACCAACGTTATTACCTGATTCTCATCCTTTATCCTCTGTAAATGATGAATACAACGCAGTATATGTATATGGTGAGGCCGTTGGCGAAACGATGTTTTATGGCCCGGGTGCAGGTAGTTTGCCAACAGCTACAGCAGTTGTATCCGATTTAGTGGGAGTTATGAAGAATATGAGATTAGGTGTGAATGGAAGCTCACTTGTGACACCTCAATTTCCTAAGCAATTAAAAGAACCGTCTGAAATCTTTTCAAAATATTTTGTACGGATACATGTTAAGGATGAAGTCGGTGCGTTTGCTAATATTACAGCTTTATTTGCGGAGAGAAATGTTAGCTTTGAAAAAATACTTCAGCTCCCACTTAAGGATAGTGACCTTGCTGAAATTGTCCTCGTTACTCATCGTGCTTCGCTACATGATTATGAGGAGATTATGCAAATGTTGCGTGACATAGAGGTTGTAAAGGATGTTAAGAGCTCATA
This sequence comes from Bacillus sp. HMF5848, assembly GCF_003944835.1. Classification (GTDB taxonomy): domain Bacteria; phylum Bacillota; class Bacilli; order Bacillales; family HMF5848; genus HMF5848. The sequence continues at coordinate 3,543,938 of NZ_RWIV01000001.1, read as the reverse complement.
TCGTGTAGAAGGGAATTTATCATGATGAAACTTTGGAGAGGTCTACTCGCGGAGTATAAAGAGTTTCTGCCAATAACAGAAAATACGCCAATGCTGTCTTTAAATGAAGGGAACACACCATTAATTCGTCTGCATACTTTATCTGAACAATTAGGTATAGATTTGTATGTAAAGACAGAAGGGGCAAATCCAACAGGGTCATTCAAAGATCGTGGTATGGTAATGGCTGTTGCTAAAGCAAGCGAAGAAGGCAGTGACACAGTAATTTGTGCTTCAACTGGAAATACATCTGCAGCAGCTGCGGCGTATGCAGCCCGACTCGGGATGCGATGTATTATTGTTATTCCTGACGGTAAAATTGCTATGGGGAAGCTTGCTCAAGCTGTTATGTATGGGGCTGAAATCTTTGCAATTGAAGGCAATTTTGATCATGCGCTGAAAATGGTTCGAAGCATTAGTGAGCATGCTCCTGTTACCCTTGTAAACTCAGTAAATCCATACAGAATCGAAGGACAAAAAACAGCAGCATTTGAAATATGTGATCAATTAGGGAAAGCACCTGATATATTAGCTATTCCAGTAGGAAATGCAGGTAATATCACAGCGTACTGGAAAGGCTTTAAAGAATACAACGAGCAAAAGCAAACAGGTTTACCGCAAATGAGAGGGTTTGAAGCAGAAGGTTCTGCTGCGATTGTTCGAAATCAAGTTATTGAAAATCCAGAAACAATTGCTACAGCTATTCGAATTGGGAATCCAGCAAGCTGGCAATATGCTGTAAATGCAGCTTCAGCATCAAAAGGGGCTATTGACGAAGTAACTGATGAAGAAATTTTAGCAGCATATAAATTAATTGCTCGTTCAGAAGGTGTATTTGCAGAACCAGCATCATGTGCTTCAATAGCAGGTGTTTTAAAACATATTAAAACTGGTGATATCAAACAAGGTAGCACTGTTGTTGCTGTTCTAACTGGTAACGGCTTAAAAGATCCTAACGTTGCTATCGATCATGCTGCTGTAAAACCAATTGTGTTACCTAATGATGAATCTATCGTAATGAAACATATTCTACAAGGAGTCGCTTCGGTGTGAAAGATCATGAAAAATTAACCATTATTGTCCCAGGTTCTACAGCTAATTTAGGGCCAGGTTTTGATTCGGTTGGGCTTGCTGTTAACCGCAAATTAATATTAAATATCGAGAAAAATGAGACGTGGGAGTTTGTACCAATATGTAGTGAAGTATCGTCTATACCATCGGGTTCGGACAATTTAATGTATAAGGTTGCACATCGGCTAGCCGCAAAATATGATGCTATACTTCCTCCTTGCCGTGTTGAGGTGTGGAGCGACATTCCTCTTGCACGTGGTTTAGGAAGTAGTGCAGCTGCTATTGTTGCAGGGATTGAGTTAGCTAATCAGCTAGCGGATTTGCAACTCACAAATAACGAGAAGCTCAGGTTTGCGAGTCTTTATGAAGGTCATCCCGATAATGTGGGCGCATCATTATATGGTGGGCTTGTAATCGGAAGCCATCATAAGGATGAAACATATATGTTACGTGTCAATCAGTTAAATGTGGAAATAATAGCGGTGATTCCACACTTCGAAGTTCCTACGAAGGTAGCACGAAGTGTATTGCCTACACAGTTTTCTTTTGAGAAAGCAGTTGAAGCTAGTGCTATTGGCAATGTATTAGTAGGTGCCTTACTAATAGAGGATTGGCAGCTGGCGGGGAAAATGATGGATAAAGACTTGTTTCACCAACCATATCGTACTACGTTAATTCCACAAATGACGCAAATATTCTCAGTTGCCAAGCAAGCAGGAGCGTTTGGTGTAGCGTTGAGTGGTGCCGGTCCCACAGTTTTATGCTTAGCGGAGAAAGGAAAGGGCATGAGTATTGCTAAAGAGCTAAGAAGTTGTTTAGACAGTTTTGATGTGCATGAGCTAGAGGTTGACTTAGAAGGCTGTGTCGTCAAAAAAACAGCTGAGTTATTGCATGGAAGAGCTGAAAAATAAAAAAAAGCGGCCAAATTGGCCGCTTTTTCAATATGCTCAAATTAGAATACTTGTTCAACTTCTACAACGCCCGGAACTTCTTCAAGAAGTGCGCGCTCAATTCCAGCTTTTAGTGTAATTGTTGAGCTTGGGCAAGTTCCACAAGCACCAAGAAGGCGAAGTTTAACGATTCCATCTTCTACATCAACTAGTTCACAATCTCCTCCATCACGTAGAAGGAATGGACGTAATTTGTCAAGCACGACTTGTACTTGCGCAAATAATTCTTTTTCTGACATGCGTATCGACTCCTTTCTTTCTATCCTACATTATAATGTGAAATTGTAAAAAAATCTATCATGAGCATTTATATATTACTTGTGCAATTTTTTCCGGTACAATACGTGTATGTAGAGTACATTAAAAATACTTGGAGGATTCCTATGGTTAATAAAGAGCTCGACATTTATGTGTATGGGGCTGATGTTTTATGTCCTAGTTGTGTAAATCTACCTTCTTCAAAGGAAACATACGAATGGCTACAAGCCGCATTAACAAGAAAATTCTCTAATCAGCCTTTTACAATACATTATATTGATATATTTAACCCACCTGATACATCAAAGCAAGAAGAGTTTGCGAAGCGTGTTATTGATGAAGAGCTATTTTATCCTATCGTTGTTATTGAAGATAAAATAGTAGGAGAGGGAAATCCTAAGCTAAAAACAATTAGTTCCGAAATGGAAAAGTACGGATATAAATCGCTATAACTATATCGTAGTTGAAAAAATTTGTTATTTGTAATAGCATTCATTATTGAGGTGACAGTTATGATAAATCCTATTGTAGAATTTTGTATTAGTAATCTTGCCAATGGCTCGCAGCATGCAATGGAGGTTCTTGAGAGAGATCCGAATGTTGATGTAGTAGAGTATGGGTGTTTAAGTTATTGCGGAAAATGTGCTCAGTCACCTTACGCTTTAGTGAATGGTGATACAGTGACGGGAAAAGATGCAGAAGATTTGCTTGAAAACATATATAAATACTTGGACGAGAATCCAATGTTCTAAAAGAATGCGACACGAGTTGTGTCGCATTCTTTTAATAATATTAAAGAGCGGATATTTTTTACTTAGAGTATTGCCTTGATCCGATGCCAACAGCCCGCGGGAAAAATACAACTCAAATTTCTCCTGATTAAAAGGTAGTCGCCGCTGGTAGTCAGGTCTTCCAACGGTCTACAAGGTCTAGTGTCGACAACTCAACAGGACAACGCTTTGTCACTGATGGGCGCATCTTGAGCTAATCGTTGTTAAGCGTGTTTTGCGCTTTTTTCCCTACTCCAAAAAACGAGCAGATGAATGCATTCTTTTTTAGCACACATCTTAAGTAGTTCACTTTATGCATATGATTTTTGTTGATCCTGCCGAATGTCATACCAACGCTCACGAGCTAATTCAACAATCCTTTTTTCATGTGTTTCATCTTTCATAGCAATTGCCATTGAGAAATATTGAGTGGCTTGTTTATAATCTTGTAAACGCCGATATATTTCTCCAATCAAATAAACAACACGTATTTCTGACATGTCGGATTTTTCTACGTTCTCTTTGCTATAGGCATTGACATATTCAAGTACAGAAATCTTTAAAAACTTCAATTCATCTTCCTTTTGGTCAAGTGTGCGGTAAATCCATGCTAGTCTCATGTAAAGTCCAGCTTTTGTCAAGTGTTTTTCTTGTTTTAAGCTGGCTGCCAAAATGGCTAATTTATATGTATTGATGGCTTCATGAATGCTTCGTTGTTGTCCATATTGATACTGAACATTCCAATTTGATGAAATTTCCTTTTTTATTATTTCAAGTGCACCAGGTGGAAAGTAAGCATCAAATTCATCAGACTGAGAGAAGCCACAGGTTGGACAAACACTCACATAATAAAAAAGTGGATTAAGATGGTCAGGCTCATAATACGAACAAAAATCAGTATCATGTTTATACGCTCTAATAAATCGTGACCGAATTCGTTTAGTTTGGTAAGTATTTTCACACGCTAGGCATTGTATGTCTTTGTCGTATAGTGGTTCTAGCATTGTAAGGTGCCCCCTTAAATTGGTTAGGTCTTTAGTTGCTTGCGCTTTAATAGTTCTATTAGCATACATTTATTATACCTCATAGTTCAATAGTATGTTCAAGGAAAAATAGAGAATAATAGAGTTAATTGCAAAAAAACACTTTAAACAGCGTGTATACAGGAACAATATGAGCGTATCTACTAACGGGACTTTAGAACCTGTGAGGTGTGATGCAGACATTTCCTGTTACTTTGCTAAGGAGAAAGTCTTCAAAAAAAAAACAAAAGCTTCTCCTACTTTTTAGGAAAAGCTTTTGTAATTAAGAAAAACGGGGGATGACTATATTGTTGCCGGTATAAGAAACATGTATACTTTGTTTATAAAAAATTTTGTAATAGGTGATTACATGAATCAATTTAAATTTACGAAAATGCACGGTTTGGGAAATAGCTATATATACGTAAATATGTTTCAAGAAAATATTTCAGAAGACATGTTGTCTGAAGTAGCGATAAAAGTAGCGAATATGTATACAGGTATAGGATCGGATGGCTTAATATTAATAGCTCCATCGAAGCTCGCCCCTGTAAAAATGCGAATTTTTAATAATGATGGGTCAGAAGCAAGAAATTGCGGGAACGGCTTACGTTGCGTAGCAAAATATGCATATGAAAATGGTTTAGTGAATGAGACAACGTTTTTCATAGAAACGTTGTCAGGGCTTGTATCAGCCGAAGTTCATCTTAATGATAATAAAACTGTAAGTGAAGTCACTGTTGATATGGGAAAACCAGCTTTAGAACCACAAAGCATACCGTTTCTTGGGAGCGATGCTAAAAGCATGATTGATGAACCAGTTAAGTTCGTAGAAACCGAGCTACGTATGACAGCTGTATCCATGGGGAATCCTCATGCTGTGTTTTTTATAGATAATATTGATGACGCCCCTTTGTATACATTGGGTCCTATTATTGAGAAAGATGCTAGGTTTCCAGAGGGCGTTAATGTAGAGTTTATTCAAGTTGTGAATGATACTGAGATCAATTTTCGAGTATGGGAAAGAGGATCTGGTGTGACACAGGCATGTGGTACCGGAGCTTGTGCAGCTGTAGTTGCTTCTGTATTAAACAATAAAGTTAAACGCGACTCAGCCGTTGTAGTGCACCTTGAGGGAGGCGATTTAACCATTACATGGACAAAGGATGGGCATGTAATGATGACAGGACCCGCCGAAACAATTTGTACTGGAACATATTATTATTAAGTAAATATAATCACAAGCTTTGCATGAAACATATATACTGACTATACTAATAATAAGAAGAGTTAAGGGAGGCGTAAACATGTCTGATTTAATTAAAATTTCTGAAGCAGCTGGCTTTCAAATAAAAGATATGCTTAAAGAAAGTGGAGAAGAGAATCCAATGCTTCGCGTCGCAGTAAAAGGTGGGGGCTGTAGCGGCTTATCGTATGGAATGGGCATTGAAGTTGAATTGAGTGATGACGATATTACGTTTGAGCAACATGGTATAACAGTCGTAGTGGATAAAGAAAGTGCTCCAATTCTTCAAGGTGTGGAAATTGACTACAAACAGTCCATGATGGGCGGCGGATTTACTATCGAAAATCCAAATGCGATAGCTTCATGTGGGTGTGGTGCTTCGTTCCGTACCGCAACAAATGCGGGTACACCTGGGGATTGTTAAATTTTTATAGCATTGTATGCCTTAGAGAGTATTAAGTTAAGCTCCTAATACACAAAAAGAGAGTTGTACATGTATTGTCATGTCAACTCTCTTTTATATATATTTTGAGCAAGAGTACTAAACCTCGACTCTGTGGTTCATTTTTAAAAAAATTCTAGAACATAGAAGAACTATGCATTGGCTGTAAACGAGCTTTAGGATCAATAAGAGCTTTTGCGTTATTTACAGCTGTTGGTGCTTCACCAAAGCCACAAGCGATAAGCTTAACTTTACCTTCGTACGTACAAATGTCACCTGCAGCGTAGATACCCTTTACGTTTGTTTCCATCTTTGAATTAACAACGATAGAATTTTTCTCAATCTCTAAGCCCCAATCTTTAATGGGACCTAATGACGATACGAAGCCAAAGTTTGTAATGACTGCGTCGACATCTATTGTTTCACGAGTGCCTTCTTTAGCATGCTCGATAACTACTTGTGTAATTTTGTCATCATCACCGATAAGCTCGGCGGGGTTGTATGGTGTTTTTACTTGTACTTTAGAATTTATCATACTTTCCACGCTGTGTTCATGCGCTCTAAACTTATCGCGACGGTGCACAATTGTAACACTTTCAGCGATAGGCTCTAACATAAGCGCCCAGTCTACTGCTGAATCTCCTCCACCAAATAGAACAACGCGTTGGCCTGCAAACTTGTTGAGGTCATCTACAAAGTAATGTAAATTTTTCCCTTCATATTTAACAGCGGTATCTAACTCAAGACGTCGTGGTTGAAACGCTCCGTTCCCAGCTGTAATAATAACAGTTCTGGTAAGGTGCTCTTCTTTATTTGTTGTTAATTTAAAAAGGTTTTCTTCTATCTTTTCCACCTTTTCCACGGCTTGCTCAAGGCATATAGTTTGGTCGAACTTGCTCATTTGATCTATTAAATTGTCAACTAACTCTTGTGCACGAACTTTAGGAAACCCAGCTACGTCATATATGTATTTCTCTGGATAAAGTGCAGATAGTTGACCACCAAGTTGAGGTAAGCTTTCAATTATTTTAACAGAAGCCTGTCTCATGCCACCGTAAAATGCAGTGAATAACCCAACAGGTCCTCCCCCAATAATGGTAATGTCATGTATTTTTTTATCCTCGCTCACTCCGCATTCCCCCAAAAAGTATTTTAACTGATTGTTTGACATGTACATTATACATGAATATGTCAATAAAGTGAAATTTGCAATAACTTATAGTTGCTTTTGTAGGTACTTTGTATGAATTTTTCGACTTATAAAAATAAGACTTTTTTAGTTGAAAAATAAATCGAAAAGGAATAAGATGTATTGTATACAATATGTTAATTTTCTATGACAAATATGGTAATTTTTTGTGAACGAGTAAGTGAATGATTTCACAAACTGAGATAGAGTTTATATTTAAGGTTTTATACAGAATTAGGAACTTCTTTCACATAGTGCATTCCATTTGTATTTGATTGTGAAACTATTTACGTACTAATGAAAAATATACTTCATCTCAGGGGAATTTCATAGAAAAGAAATAAATTAAACGCATTAGGAAAAAACTAATCAAAAAGCAAAGGTGGAAATGAGACGGTGAGAAAGCCAAATGTAGTAATCTTAGGTGGCGGTTACGCAGGGTTAATGACAGTGACGCGCTTACAAAAGCAATTAGGTGTAAATGAAGCAAACATTACATTAGTTAACAAAAACGAATATCATTATGAATCAACATGGTTACATGAAGCATCTGCAGGGACAATGCATCATGATCGTGTTCGGTATAGTATAGCAAGTGTAATTGACCAAAATAAAGTCCATTTTGTAAAAGATGCAGTTACTAGTATTGATTCTTCCAATAAAAAGGTAATTCTTGAAAATGGAGAACTTTCCTACGATATTCTTGTTGTTGGATTAGGATATGAAGCAGAAACATTTGGTATTAAAGGTTTAAAAGAGCATGCCTTTACAATCGCTAACGTAAATGTAGCTCGTCAAATTAAAGAGCATATAGAGTATCAGTTTGCAACATACAAAGCAGAGGTTGAAAAAAGAGAAGAACGTTTAACAATTGTTGTTGGTGGCGCTGGGTTCACTGGTATCGAGTTTCTTGGAGAACTTGCTACTAGAATGCCAGAACTATGCCGTGAATACGATGTTGAGCAAGAGAAAGTACGTTTAATATGTGTAGAAGCAGCGCCAACTGTATTACCAGGATTCGATCCTGAGCTTGTGGACTACGCTGTTGAGCACTTGCAACGCAAGGGTGTTGAATTTAAACTAGGCACAGCGATTAAAGAATGTTTTGAAACGGGTATCGTTGTATCTAAAGAGGATGAAGTAGAGGAAATCAAAGCCGGCACGGTAGTATGGGCAGCAGGTGTGCGAGGCAATAGTATCGTTGAGAAATCTGGCTTTGAAGCAATGCGTGGTCGCGTAAAGGTAGAGAAAACACTTTTAGCACCTGGGTTCAAGGATGTATTCATTATCGGGGACTGTTCACTTGTTATTAATGAAGAAATTAATCGACCATATCCACCAACAGCGCAAATTGCTATGCAGCAAGGTATCACATGTGCAAAGAACATTGCCGTTTTAGTACGTGAACAAGGACAAATGGAAGAGTTTGCACCTGATATTAAAGGAACAGTTTGTTCTCTTGGTGAAGATGACGCTATCGGTGTTGTATTTGGTAGAAAATTAAAAGGTATGCCAGCATCAGCTATGAAGAAGGTTATTGATAATCGTGCTTTGTTTATGGTGGGAGGACCAACTCTCGTATTGAAAAAAGGTAAATTTAAATTTCTATAAATAGTAGAGGGTAGCAACGTAACAGTTGCTACTTTTTCTTTTGATAAAGTACAATATTTTATGGTGATGAAGAATGAAACAACAAAAAAGAGGACAAGTGTGGTTAGCTGTTGCTGGTCTAGTGACAAATTTAAATGGTGAATGGCTCGTTGTGAAAAAGACATACGGCGGTCTAAAGGGAAAATGGTCATTACCGGCAGGTTTTGTTGATAAAGGAGAAACAGCAGATGAAGCAGTATGCCGAGAGGTTAAGGAAGAGACAAATATTGATTGTGTAGTAACAGGGTTAATTGGTTTGCGTACCGGTGTGATACAAGAAGAAATTAGTGATAATATGATTGTATTTTCACTTGAGCCGAAGCATGAAATTATACAAGTGGATGTTAATGAACTATCAGAGGCGAAGTTTCTAAGCAAGGAAGAGTTGCTAGCAGATGAAACTACATCAGAGTTACTTAAGTATATGCTCACGTTGAACAATTTGACTAATAAAGCAGTGCATGAACATTTAGATCCAGGAAAAGAGTTTGGATACACGGCATATAAATTATTTATGTAAATACTAGATATTTTATAAAAATAAGAGTATTATCGTGAAAATCGTTAGTGTTTACGCTTACATGTATATATTTTCTTCTTTTCAAATAACTAAGAACATGTTATTATTATCAGAAAATTAAGTATTTTCAAAAAGGGGAGAGCGATATGTGTAGCCGTGACCGTAACTATTCAGAAAGATGTCCGTATTGTGAGGGAAAAGGATATTTTCAACTAGTACTTGGTGGATCAGAAACATGTTCTTGTTGCGAAGGAACTGGGACACAGAAAGAGAGACATGCAGCGACTACAGGACCTATGTAAAAGTCGAAGCATGAGGAGACGATTGTAAGACCTCTTGGAATGACTTATAAAAAGCATCATTTTATCAATGGTGTCTTTTCCCGTCTAGTGAACTTCGCCCTATCTCCTAACGATAAGTCATCAACGAAACGCTGATGACTTTGAAATTCTTTTGTCTCACATGACACAGATTACTGTCTAGCTTCGCGCCTAGCCAGTTTTTCATCTATGAATAATCATCCTTGAGTATCTTGTGAAAAGCATGATATGAAATATGATGCTTTTCACAGCTCTAGGTCTTAAACCGTCCCCCTCTGGAGGAAGACTCTTCCTACGGGGGACTTCTTAAGCTGGGCGGGGTTGAGCAAGGCGCTTGAGCTTTTGTTACGTTAGCAGTACTACTTATTAATATGTTGACTGTTTTTCAAACTTTCAGTACACTTTATTTGTGTGTATTGGAGGTGGCTTGTTTGGAAATCCCAATTTTTATTATATCGATTGTGTTATTTTTTGTTCTTTTTTACGGGATAGGTTTTTTACTAAATATGGTTTTACGTATGACTTGGGTGATGGCTTTTATATACCCTGTAATTTTCATTTTAATTGTGAATAAGACAAAAATGATAGAGTATGTAAGATCACCTGAAGCAGCTTTCTCTACAATCATGATAAGTATTACGTCGTTAGCACCTGCAGATATAATTATTTTGCTAAGTGGATTTATTGGAGCGATTATGGCTGGTATAACAATTAAATCTTTACGAGCAAAAGGTTACCAAATGTTTTAGAACTAGAGGCTACGTGAGTGTGTATAGCGCACTTATGTTGGTCTCTTTTTTACGTTGTTAGGTGGGAATTTCATCATTGTGATGAGCATTTTACAAAAAGAAACAAATAAGTCATTGCGAGTTACCATAATCCTTTTTTCACTCTCATGTATATTTCTTTGTCTTTTTGGAAAGAAATAGATTCGTGAGAGGAGTGTTTAACAAATTATGAGAATAGTAACAAATGTTGCTAGAAGGCTCGTTATGTCGCTTTTGGTTTGTGCCGCTTTATTCACAACATTCGGTTCTTTTTCAAATGTGGAAGCAAAAACTTTAGGAGAATGGCTTCGTGAGATAAATACAATTGAACCTTTTCACGCATTAGGACCAAGTTTTTTTGTGAACGAGCATAAACCAAAACGAACAAGGTTTTTTTCATTCAAAGGTTTCCAAAAAGTAAGTCGTGAGGCAACACTGATTTCCTCTGAGGTTGAAACAGCATCGTTAAAATTGGAAGATGCTATAGACTGGACGAGATATCCTAAATACAGTGTGACAGCTACTGGCTACACTGCTGGCTACGAATCCACAGGAAAGCATCCAGGGCATCCACAATATGGTATAACATATTCCGGTGTCAAGGTGCGCAGGGACTTATACTCAACTATTGCGGCAGACTTACGTGTTTTTCCTATTGGCACAATCTTATTTATTCCTGGTTATGGATATGGAGTTGTAGCGGATAAAGGAGGAGCCATTAAGGGAAACAAAGTGGATTTGTATTTTGAAACTGTTAAGGATGTGTACAGGCAATGGGGGAAAAAGGATGTTGATGTATACGTTGTTAAAAAAGGTGCTGGCAAATTAACTGAACATGACTTGATGTTACTAAATGAAAATGAAACAATGCAAGTGTTTAGACAACAATATTTAGAAGCGAAAGATGGATAATGAAAAGGGCCCAAAAAGGGCCCTTTTGCTATTTCTATAATCATTTCTTAGCCTATTTTACAACATATATAAATAGTGTAAAAGTAACGTTAAAAGTATACCTTGTAATCCTCCAAAGAACACCTCGATAGGCTGATGACCAAGTAACTCTTTTAACTCTTTACGTTTTTCTTGTTCCGGTTTTTTAGGCCACATTTTTGCTTCTTCTAAAAAATAATTAAAATCATCGACAAGTTTATTTAATACCGTTGCTTGCTCACCTGCATGACGTCTAACACCGGTTGCGTCAAACATAACAATTATGGCAAAAACAGTTGAAACAGCAAATATTGATGAGTCCAATCCCTCTTGAAGGGCTATTCCGGTCGTAACGGCTGTTACAGCTGCAGAATGTGAACTAGGCATGCCACCAGTGCTAGTTAATAAGGACCAATCAATTTTTCTTGTTGCAAAAAACTGTATGGGTACTTTTATAAATTGCGCGAAAAATATTGATGCGAGTGCCGCCCATAAAGGGAAATTAGAAAACATGCTCATAACTTACGTATAACGTCCTTTCTTACAAAATCATTTTTTATTACATAAAAGTGAGAATAAGTCATATTTATAAAAACACTTAGAATAGCACCATGCTTCTAAATGTTTGCTATACTTTTCTCACACCCTTTATTTTAAGGAGGTAGTAAGGAATGGAGAGTTATCCTTTAGAATACTACCAATTCTTCGTTTTATTTAATGAAGGAGATTATTACACCTCTCACGATTTACTAGAAGATATTTGGTTAACAGATCGAAGTAATTTGTTTATTAAAGGTCTTTTACAAATGACAGTCGCCCTTTACCATTATAGTTATGGAAACATTAAAGGCACAAGATCAATGTTAGAGACAGCGTACGACTATTTAGAAGAATACGAGCCCTTTCATTGGGGGGTTGATGTCATTCACGTAAGATTATTTATAAAAGAATGTCTTTCTATTATACCACACGATCTTAATAATGTTTCACATAAAGAAATTAACAACTTACCTGTGTTACCTGAATTGATTTTATATATGAAAGACGATTTGTAGTAGCGCTTGCGTCTTGCTTGCCAATTTGTTAGTTTTCTTTATAATGAAACTATCACATATGGAGGTGATTGAATGTTTAATATTGAGGCAAATTTGCAAGCTGATAAACAATATGATGCTATTGCTATCGCTGTTTTTGACACAACAAAACCTTTACAAGGTACACTTCTATCTTTAAATGATATGCTTAATGGACAAATTGAAGCGCTGTTAAAGGATGGAGATGTGTCTACTAAAAAGAATAAGATTACTAAAATACATACGTTAGGGCATACTCATATCAAACGTTTATACTTTGTAGGGCTTGGCAAACAGGAGAAAGTAAGCTTTACATCTGTTCGAGAGGCATTTGGTAGTTTATTTAAGACACTAAAAGCAGAAAAGCGTACAAACATTGCGATTGATTTAAGTACTTTTAGTCAAGATAACCTAGAATGGAACGATATTGCTCATGCTCTTGGAGAAGCAATCCCGACGGCAACCTATGAGTTTGAAGGTTACAAAAGAAAAGCCAATGTACCTGATTTTTCTTTAGAATCTATTGAGATAATTGCGGCAGAGTGTGATCACGAGGAGCTAAAATCAGCTCTTGAGGTAGGCTATGTGTATGGAAAAGCAACAAATTCGGCACGTACACTGATTAACTTACCTGGTAATATGTTAACGGCTACAGATTTAGCAGAATATGCTACAACTCTTGCCGATACATATGAACTTGAGCTTGAAATTTTGGAGAAAGAGGACATGCAAAGGCTAGGTATGGGCGGCATATTAGCTGTAAACCAAGGCTCTGTTGAACCGCCAAAGCTCATTGTTTTAAAATACCAAGGAAAAGAAACATGGGACGATGTTATTGCATTTGTAGGTAAAGGCATTACCTTTGATACAGGCGGTTATTCTCTAAAGCCTCGTGAAGGCATGGTAGACATGAAAACGGATATGGGGGGAGCAGCAACTGTACTAGGAGCGATGGAAGCAATTGCTGAATTAAAACCAGAGCAAAACATTATTGCCATTATTCCATCAACAGATAATATGGTTAGTGGGAATGCGTTCAAACCTGATGACGTAATTACAATGTTGAATGGAAAAACGGTAGAAATCCTGAATACTGATGCAGAAGGTCGTCTTGTATTAGCTGATGGTATTACTTATGCAAAGCAGCATGGTGCAAACTACATAGTAGATGTAGCGACTCTCACTGGGGGGGTTATTGTGGCGTTAGGTAACGACATTACCGGTGCTATGACAAATAATGAAGCCTGGTATGAGGAAGTACTTGAAGCATCACTAGAAGCTGGTGAAGATATTTGGCGTCTACCTATAAATGATAAGTTCAAAGACCGAGTTCGCAAGAGCAAGGTAGCTGATTTAAACAACTCACCTGGTCGTGATGGACATGCAATATTTGCAGGTACATTTCTAGGCGAATTTGCAGAAGAGACACCTTGGGTTCACTTGGATATTGCAGGAACGGCAACAACTAAGTCTGAATATCCTCTAGGACCTTCTGGGGGGACAGGTGCTATTGTTCGTACATTAGTAACACTGGCTGAAAGATTTGGGAATAACGAGTAATAAGAAAACAGGATTGAATTATCAATCCTGTTTTTCTTATTACTTTTATTTATCCAGATACACATAATTTAACAGAGGCTAGCGAAAATTCCCCTTTAAAATCCTTGATTTAGTTGGAGAGGTTCAAGCGGCTGTCGTTTTTGTCAGCATATTAGATTTTTGTAATGCCTTATATATGCGGGGAGCAATAACTGCTGCAAATATAGTAAATGCAAGGTCTTTAGCTAGGAAAAGTGTCATCCATGACCATGCTACTGTATAGGATACAAGCTCGACACCTTTTGGAAGTGGCGCCCATAGCTGATAGGCAAAGTACATCCAGTTAGTACCAATTACATAATTTAGAGCTAATCCTACTAGCGTAGCTATGATAAAAGTGAGTAATGATGGCTGTTTTACACGCTCAATAATAAGACCTGTGAAAAAGGCTGCAAAAATAAAAGATACAATAAATCCGAAGGTTGGGGAGATAATAGTATCAAACCCGGAGCTGAATCCTGCAAAAACAGGAACTCCAGCTAGTCCAATTAACAAATACACAGTCATAGATACAGCTGCCAAGCGACTTCCTAATAATGCGCCTGCTAAAATGCAGAAAAAGGTTTGCATTGTTAATGGTACGCCACCGATTGATAAGAATGGAATCCAGGATGTGATATTAGCGCCTATCGCCATCAATGCAGCAAACATACCGGCAAGTGTCATGTCAAGTGCTCGTAGTTTCATGATCATAAACCTCCATTTTTAAATATTCTGTTAAATAAATATTACAGCTTTTAATCAATTAATGTCAACTGACTTTTCATTTAGGTTAACAAAAAGATTTTGTAAGGAGGAATTCAATGTCTGCTCAAGTTGGAGATATGATTAAGGTTAAAGTAGGGGAAAAAAAAGGAAAGCGTGGACAAGTAGTGACTGTAAGAGAAAACTCAGTTATTGTTGAATTTGGAACAAATGAAAAAGGTGTACCGATTCGAACTGTTGTTAATCATAAAAATTATATTAGTGAATAACTCCACGACTTGTTGTGGAGTTTTGTTTTTAAAGAAAAAGCTCTGTTAAACTTTGTTGTTGATTTTCGCTACATTGCGCTCGCTTTCCGCGGGGTGGCCGTGAGCCTACTCTGCGCATGCGCATGCGGGGTCTCACGCCTGCCACTACATCCCGCAGGACGTTGAATAGGCTTCTTTTGGCCTACATCGCACGAAGAAAATGCGATAGCATTTTCGAGGAGTCTCGCGCATTTCGCTGCTATCAACAATATTCAACAATCAACACTCACCTTTAACAGACATCCCATGCAAATAAATTGGCACATATATCAATGAAATAAAAGTTATCCACAGTTATTTCAGGATAGAGCCAAAGAAATAAAGAGAAAAAAAGTGTAATAATTGTTTTGCAGTTAAGTTATCTAACTTATGGGGAAAGAATATCTGTAAGTGAACTCACTCATATCCATAAATTTCACAGCCTATGAAGGTTGAAGAGCAATATACTTAAGAGAATAGATGCTTAAGTTTTGAGACGAAGTTAAAGTGAACTTCATTTTTTTACACTTTTCAGGTCTTGTTTCTGCGGCCAAGACGTCCTGTATTATAAACGTTAAAAAAAGTATAAGTTATTTAAGCGAGATTAGTGTCTAGATCCAGCGCCTAGCCAGTTTTTCATCTATGAATAATCTTCCTTGAGTATGTTGTGAAAAGCATGATATGAGGTCTTAAGCCGTCCTCCTCCGGAGGGAAGACCCGTCCTGCGGGGGACGTCTTAAGCTCGTAGGGCTGAGCAATGCGCTTGCGCGCGCTTTTCCTATTTCATGACACAAAATGATCAATAAGTTTATAGTGTTTTAATCTTTTCAATACGAACCTGTTGTGATAATGTTAACATTTGTAATTTACTTTGAGAGGACTTGTTCTTCATGAATAAAATGGACAATACGACCAAAAAGTTAACGTTATTTTCTTTAACATGGCCAATCTTTATCGAAGTGTTTCTTCATATGTTAATGGGGAACGCTGATACTTTAATGTTAAGTCAGTATTCGGATAATTCTGTTGCGGCAGTAGGGGCAACTAATCAAATTTTATATGTCATAATTGTTATGTTTGGGTTTGTTGCAACAGGCTCAGCTATTATTATTGCACAGAAATTAGGTGCGAAGCAGGATGCCTCTGCTGCTGAAGTGGCTGTCGTAGCTTTAGTGACTAATTTTCTATTTGGGATGGCATTGAGTGTCATTTTATTTTTTATGGGACAAAAGTTTTTAGTATGGATGGATTTGCCTACTGAGATCATTCCGGAAGCAAAGTCTTATATTTTAATTGTAGGAAGTCTTTCTTTTATTCAGGCGTTATTTATGACAGCGGGTGCTATAATACGTAGTTATGGTTACACTAAAGACACTATGTATGTAACTATCGGTATGAATGTACTGAATGTTATAGGAAATTTCATGTTTATTTTTGGCCCGTTCGGTATTCCTGTGCTAGGAGTAACAGGTGTTGCGATCTCAACGGCAGCAAGTAGGTTGATTGGCTTCATTATTATTATGATTATTATGTTTAAGCGTATAGAGCATCCACTCCCTTTCATGAGAGTTTTTAACTTGCCTATTCAGCACGTGAAGGATTTGTTGAAAATCGGTATTCCATCTGCTGGAGAACATTTATCATATAATGTTTCACAGATGGTCATTATGTATTTTATCGCAATGATGGGTACGGAAGCGATCACAACAAAAGTGTATACACAAAATATTATGATGTTCATTTTTTTATTTACCGTTGCAGTGGCACAAGGAACACAGATTTTGATTGGGCATATGGTAGGTGCGAAGAAATATGAAGAAGCATATAATAGGTGTCTTAAAAGCCTTCGTCTAACGATAGTAGTAGCCATTTTGCTAGCATTCATTTTCTCACTCGTATCTAAGCAATTATTACAAATTTTCACGACAAGCCCTGATATTATAACAGTAGGGGTAACATTAATATGGTTAACTATCCTATTAGAGCCAGGACGCGCTTTTAATTTAATTATCATAAATGCTCTAAGAGCAGCAGGTGATGTACGTTTTCCTGTATATATCGGAGTTTTATCTATGTGGGGCGTTAGTGTGACCATTTCATATGTGTTGGGGGTTACGTTTGGCCTTGGTTTAGTGGGGGTATGGATTGCACTCATTGTTGATGAATGGCTTCGTGGTATTATTATGTATTTTCGCTGGCGTTCACGTGTATGGCAAAAATACAGCTTCACTAAAACATCAGAGCACGCATCTTAGGAAAAACTTTAAAGTTGCAATTTACTATGCGTTCCATAGATAATAGGAGTGAAATAATTTACGCAAGGAGACTCAGTTATGGACCAACATTCATCCCGTAATTATACACCTATTATTGTTACGCTAACCATTGTTATTAATGCGTTAGTAGCTCTTTTGTTCTTTATGCCGAAGATTGAAATCTTCACACATTTTGACATCACAATATTTCCGTTGTTTAATGCAGTATTAAATAGTTTTACTTTTACTTTTTTAGTAGCAGCTTTAATTACAATTAAACAAAAAAATATTAAGCTGCATCGTCGTTTTATTTACGCTGCTTTTACAACAACAGGTCTCTTTTTATTGTCATATGTAACGTATCATGCGATGTCAGAATCAACACCGTATGGTGGAGAAGGTCCATTACGTTATATATATTACTTTATTTTAATTTCGCATATTCTTCTTTCAATAGCTATAGTTCCATTGGCGTTAACAACATTCTTTAGAGGGATTGCTAATAAAATTGACAAGCATAGAAAAATAGCAAGATGGACAATGCCAATTTGGTTATACGTGAGCTTAACAGGAGTACTTGTGTATATATTAATTTCACCATATTATTAAAAAAAACAGCTGATTTATAGCTGTTTTTTTTTATGTAAGAAAGTACTGCAATTAGATTTCGGTTTAGATCCAAAGGTCGATGAACTCTTCCGTGGATAAGTTACCTTGAAGGCTTGGAAAAAACATAATTTGAAAAATGTTACTTTTGCAACCAGTGATACTTCGCTCTTCTGCTTTATGATAAGTCGATAAGTCGAAAAGTTTGCTCTATAAAACAGTGCCTTTCTAGAATAGACTGTAGTATTTGTATACAACAGCAATTCACACAAGGTCGCGGAAAACTTGAAATAATGTGTGTAAAAATCAGCTTTATTCACGCTAATAAAAAGTTTAAATAGGGTAAATAATAGGTGATAGGAAAGGTGTGAAGAGAATTGAAACCGACTAAAAACAAAGATATTGAAATAGCGAGTCTTAAAGGAGCGAAAGAGGATAGCATTCATATTAGTGATGATTCAATTGGTTATGATTTAAGATTTTCAAAAAATACCGGTAAAAAACAACATAATAAATAGAGAGGGCTTTATGAGCCCGTAACAGTATGGTAAGGTAAACCATCTAAGAAATCTATAAACGAGTATTGTTTATTAGGGTACACATCTGCATCAATGCGATCCATCAATAGCTGTAAATAAACACTTATTTCATAATTTTTAACATTATCTTCATTATAAATAGGTACCTCGTTTATAATAATAGAGTTACCATTTTTATGTTGAAATGTTACGGTAGTATACATAGCACTGTTCCTTTTCTATTGTGTTTTTAAAGTGAACATTATTAGTTCTATTCAATTATATACTTATGTTAAGATTTCGTAAATATTGTAATGGTTTTCATAAAAAAATTAAAAATTTTTAAACATAACAAGGCTACTAACTTAGTTAATAGCCTTGTTTTTAATTAGCTGCCGGTATCATTGGTAGTTTATGCACCAGATATTTGGTAATAACTTTCTAAAGCTGTATTTTTGACGGTGCATTATTCTCTTTACTAGAACTATACGATTAATTTCCCTTCACTTTTACCATTTAGCTTTGTCTCCAGCGCATTGAGATAGTAAGGTGACAACAATCAGTATCTCCCGCTTTGGAGGAAAGTTTTAACTTAATTCCATCGGGCGTATACGAAGTGTCAACTTTGGATGATATACCTGTCGATTTTATAAGCTCATCGACTTGAGCTAAATTTGATTCTTGCGCGGCAGACATTAATTTCATTGCAAACTGCTTTGAATCAGCAATTTTCTTTAACACAAGACTTGCTTCTTTCATTAGTTTTTGCATAGCGATAGCTGACTGATTAAAGAGATCTGGATTCACTTCGGGATAACTATACGCACGGAATTGGGGGGGATATGACCAATTATATATGATAGGTGTAGGTTGCCAGTATGGACTAGTATGATAACCCATCGGATACAAATGTTTCATTAAGTAAGCCTCCTTCCTTTATACATACTCAATATATGTCATGAGAACTTGATTGGGTGTCAAAATATTTGAGGAAAAGTATCCTTATAATTCTTTTGTCGCAATATCATCAATAGGTGTGCTCTCGACTGAAGACGTATCTCGCCTTAATTCCCCATTCTCGTCACATTTGCAGGTTAAATTACACTGTATCTCCCACTTGCTAAAACACATGCATCTAAAAATGTAGGGAATACATTCCTACATTAGTTCACAAATCCTTTGCAAAAATAGCACTAAAATCTAGTAACAAAGTCCCGAGTCACCATGACATAATAATACAAAATACGATTCCTCTACGAGGAGGTGTGCACGATGGAGGTTACTGGTCGTCAGTATGTAGTTTTTTCATTACAAAATCAATTAGTGGCACTAACAATTGAAGAAGTATTAGAAATCATACAACTAAAAAAGATGACGGAGGTGCCTGGAGTTGCAAATTACATACTAGGCATGATTAATTTACGAGGCAGTATTATTCCGGTTGTCAGTCTACATAACCGCTATCGTATAAATGAGTTTGCAGTAACTAAAAGGTCAAGAATTGTTGTTGTCCAATTTGTTAATGAAAGTATTGGACTGTTAGTAGATGAAGTGAAAATGGTAACATTCATTGAAAATACTAATATTTCACCAACATTGAAAGAGTTTGATGTTTTGGAAAAAGAATGCTTCAAAGGTTTTGCGAAAGTGAATGATAAGTTAATAGGGATTCTAAACTTAGAAAAACTATTATTCCCTGAAGCTAAACAGGAGGGAATTGCATATGACTGATTTCGACATGACAGCGTACTTAGGTGTTTTCCTAGATGAAGTAGATGAGCAGCTGCAAATTTTAGACGAACAAATATTAGAACTTGAAAAAGGTGGCTATAATCATGACGTTGTGCAATGTTTATTCCGGGCCGCGCACACTATAAAAGGATCAAGTGCTGCTATGGGGTTTGAAAAGCTTAAGCAAGTTACTCATAGCTTCGAAAATATTCTAGATCTCATCCGTCATGAACAACTTTCAGTAAATCATAATGTGATAGATTTATTTTTTAATTGTATAGATGCCATAAGGGATATGAAACGAGCGATTATTGAGGGTTCTCTAGATAAGGTCGAGACAGAAGCACTGCTGACGAAACTAGAACATATTCAAAATGGGTTGCAGTTTGAATACAAACAGGATGAAAAAGTAGAGCATGAAACCGATATAGCCTTCCCTGTAGTGAAATTCGATGAGTATCAAAAAAACGTCATCGAGCAAGCCTTACAAAGTAATCTAGAAGTCATGGCAGTTTATATTAGTCTTGTTGATAGCGCTATCATGAAAAGTGTCCGTGCACTATTAATTCATAACAATTTAAAGCAAATTGGAGAGATTATTAGCTGTTATCCAAGTGCCATTGAGATAGAAGATGAGGCACACTTCAATGGCCATCTGGTTTATATACTAGTGACATCTCAAGACAAGCAAGCAGTTTTTAATATAGTGAATAGTATTTCAGAAATTCGTACAGTAAGCATTTCTAAAATTACAAATGACAATCTAAATGATTTTTCCAGAGGAACTCGTAAAGAAATAATCATAAAGGAAGAGCATCAAGAAGATGAAGGCAATGTAAATGAAAAAGGTAAAGTTAAAATTTCACCTACCGTGCGGGTTGATATTGCAAGACTCGAACATCTGATGAACTTAGTTGGAGAACTTGTTATAGACCAAACACGTTTAAGTGATGCGAGAAGTAAGCTAGAGGATTTAATGCCTAACCATCCTACAGTTGAAACAGTTTCCGAAATATCAAATCACTTCAGTCAAGTCATTAGTGAACTACAAGAGGGAATGATGAAAACAAGAATGCTGCCTATTGAACAGCTGTTTAATCGTTTTCCTAGAATGGTGCGAGATTTAGCTCAAAAATCGAACAAAGAAATCGAATTTACAATCCTTGGGAAAGAAACTGAACTAGATCGAAACCTAATAGATGAAATTAGTGATCCAATTATTCACTTGTTACGGAACGCTATAGATCATGGTGTGGAGTCACAAACAGAACGTGAGGTGGCAGATAAGCCTGAAAAAGGACAAGTATTATTAAAAGCATCTCATGAAGAAAACCACATCGTAATTACGATTTCCGATGATGGGAGAGGGATAGATGCCGACAAGATTGCAAGAAGGGCTGTTGAAAAAGGGATCGTAACTCATGAGGAGATAGCGAATATGACCGAAAAAGACAAACGGTTTCTCATTTTTCACTCAGGGGTATCGACAGCAGAGAAAGTAAGTGATATTTCTGGTCGTGGAGTAGGAATGGATATTGTCCGCAGTCATATTGAAAAGTTAAATGGAATTATTGATATTGAGTCTGAGATAGGTCAAGGGTCTACCTTTACAATTAAGCTACCGTTAACATTAGCGATTATAAGTTCATTATTAGTGCAGTTAGGCGAAAGAGAGTTTGCTATTCCATTAGCAAATGTGCAAGAGATTGAAGCGATAGATGTATCGCAGATTAAGACAATAAAAAATCAAGAAGTTGGTATTGTTCGGAACCGTGTCATACCTTTAGTGCGACTGCATGAGTATTTTGGAATAAAATCTTCTACAGTTTCAACTAAAAGGCGTAAAAGAAGCCGAGTGTTTGTAGTGGTAATAGGGTTGGCCGATAAGCGTGTAGGCTTAATTGTTGATAAAACACTTGGTAATCGAGATGTTGTGATTAAACCGTTAGGTAAATATGTAGGCACACCAAGGTATATTGCAGGTGCAACTATCATGGGTGATGGATCCGTTGCTTTAATTATAGATGCCTTGTCTATTGCAAGAGAAGAAGGAACCAATATTAAAGTAACGTCATCAGACAAAATAGCAGCCGAGAGTAAAAAAGAAGACGAACAGCTACAAATAGTTACATTTAAATTAGGAACAGAAGAGTTTGCAGCGGAAATAGCCAAAGTAAAAGATATTATTCCGGTGCCTCATATTACAGAGATGATTAATGCTCCTTTTTCTGTTATCGGTATGATTCACCTCAGAGGTGAGTTAATCCCAGTCTTTGATTTACGTGAACGATTTAGTTTACAAAAGCAACCGTTAAATAGGAAATCTAGAATTATGATCTTGGCAATAGGTAATCAGCTTGCAGGTGTGTTAGTTGATCAAGTTTCAGAAGTAATGAAGCTTAGTAGAGATGTAATGGAAGCCGCGCCTGCAAATGTACTAAAAGAGCATGAAAACTTTATTGAAGGCGTATGTCATCTTGAGAATCGCTTATTAACTTTGGTAGATTTTGATACTTTGCTTCAATTAGATGAAGTGAAACAATTACAAGTGCTGTAAGTGAAGGGAGAGAATGGAATGAATTGGGTGAAAAATCGTAGCTTTTTTGGGAAGTTAATCATTTTAATAGTAGGAAGTGTGATAGCGTTAGCTGCTGTAAGCTTGACAGGATTTCTCTACATGAATCAAATGAGTGGCAAGGCATCGGAAATGTACAATGACCGTTTATTACCGGTTGCTTGGCTCAATGAGGCACGTGCTATTAGTCGTAACAATGAATCGCTCATGCTTGAAATAATAACGACAAAGGATGCACAATTAGTAAAACAATATGAAGAAGAACTAAGTAGTAAAGCTGTTGATTTTGATGCTTTACTAAAAAAGTATAGGGATACATATTTAAAAGAGTTTGAAGTTACTAAGCTTGGAGAGCTCGATTCCGCTTTAGAGGGGTATCGGATAGAACGTGGCAAAACATTTGAGCTAATTCAAGGAGGCAATCTAGAAGGGGCTTACTCCTACTTCAAATCAAATATGCAACCACAATTAGATAAAGTGAATGGGTTATTAGATGAACTTGTTACGTTTAATGCTGAAGAAGCAGGAAAATTAAATACAGGAATAGAAACAGGAATGCGTGATGCAACAATTATAATGATTGTTGTTACTTTGGTCGCAGCAGGGATCGCAATAGGATTTGGTTTGATGTTATCACGATTAATGACAAAACCTGTTCAAGAAATATCTGCTATGATGGCGAAAGCCGAGCAAGGTGACTTCACCGTGGAAAGTACGTATGAATCAAAAGATGAGCTAGGTCAACTTGCACTATCCTTCAACAGCATGGTGTCTGGCTTACGTATACTTATCCAAGAGGTGCGTCAAAATGCGGATAATTTAGCAGCAAGTTCTGAGGAAATTTCTGCGAGTACAGAGGAGATAGCAGGAGGCAGTCAACAACAAGCGCAATCGGCTTCAGATACAACAGAGATGGTTAAGGATATGACGAAGGCTATTCAAGAGGTTTCTCGTAATGCAGAGGATGCTTCTAGCTTCTCTCAAAAAACAGAATCTGCGGCTTCAAATGGCTCCATGGTTATGCAAGAGACATTAGAAGGTATGAGTAACATTAAACAACAAATTACTGAACTAGCTTCAAAATCAGAGCAAATTGGCGAGATTGTTGAAGTAATTGATGAAATTGCTGAACAAACGAATTTATTAGCGTTAAATGCAGCCATAGAAGCGGCGCGAGCAGGAGAAGCGGGTAAAGGCTTTGCTGTAGTTGCAGACGAGGTTCGTAAACTGGCCGAACGTAGTAGTAAAGCAACAAAAGAAATTTCTGAACTTATTCATTCCATTCAGCAAAATACCGAAAGCTCAGTTACAGCTGTAAACAATGGAAATGAGCGAGCAAATAGTGCGGGAGTCACCTTTAAAGAAATTGTGAAACTTGTAAAAGAGTCTGCCACAAAAGTTTCTAGTATTGCTGCTGCGAGTGAAGAGCAAGCTGCACAAAGCGAGGAGGTTCTTACATCAGTAGAAAACATTGCAGCGATCACAGAAGAAACAGCAGCTAGTGTAGAAGAAACAGCAGCAACAGCAAATGATCTTGCACGCATGGCTGAAGTCTTAAATAGCTTAACAAGTCGTTTCAAAGTGTAAAGGAGATCTATATGAATACACACACCTACTATATTGGAAAATGGGAAGAAGATGTCACCATAAAAAACATTGAAGACTTCCGAACGTTTATACAAGTTCTTCTAGAAAAGCAATATGATTATTTCATATTATCTTTATGTCAAACGCAATATCTTAATAGTTCAGCCTTGGGAGTAATTGCTAATGGGGTTATTCAAGCTCGAAAGGAAAATAGAGAGCTTGTAATAATAGCTCCTGAGTCTGTATTGAGGGAGATATTTGGTGTTGTGAAGTTTCATAGTTTTATGAAAATATTTCAAACGACAGATGAAGCCATTCGATATATTGAAGGACAATAATAATAAGACTGCCTACTTGGCAGTCTTATTAACTAAATGAATATAAAAAACCCTTACAGTTCTGGTTCAGATGATTACTGAGAAGGTGACAAACAATTAGACAAAATCATTTCTAGTGATACGAATATTGTAAAATCATTTAGTAACTAGGTAGTCCACGCAACTTCTTTTTATTATGAATTCTGAAAGAATGCAGAGTGTTTTTCATTAACAGTACTAGCTTTTTGCTTACTAGTCCATAAAATGATCGCGCAAATGAGAAGAAGTGTACTAGTTATAAAAAACACAAAGTGTATACCAAGATAACCTGAAACGACACCACCTAAAATGGGGCCGACAACATTGCCTAAAAAACGAAAGCTAACAGTATAGCCTAATATTTCACCCTGTGACTCTAAAGGGGATAATTGTCGCACATATGCAGTTAAGCAAGGAATAATCCCACCAATTGATAATCCTACCAAAAAGCGCCAAAAAGCTAGTTGCCATATTTCAGTTACAAACGCTTGAGGAATAAAAAAGACAGCACCAAGTATTAAAAGTATAAAAATAACTTTGTGAAAGCCAATGGAATCTCCAAGCTTTCCCCACCTACGAGTTGATAATAAGTTGCCAAGCCCAGCAGCTGAAAAAACTGTTCCAGAAATAAATGCAACATTGGTGGCGGCTGGTAGCATATCGGAAACATACAAAGCTAATAAAGGCTGAATACTGAATATAGCTGCTTGTGTTAATAGAGAAATAAACATAAGTGAAAATAAAATAGGATGATGAAGTATGTAACGCCAAACTGCCTTCCTATCATATCGTTTAGCAGAGCTACCTTCTACTTTTGGCTTTTTAAGCTCTTTCACACCGACAAGCACAATGAACGTTGCGAAAGCAATCGCAATAGATGTTATTAAAAAGGTAATAGAAAATCCAGTTGAATCTGCTAACAAACCGCCTAACATAGGACCGAACAAACTGCCTGAAACAGTACCTGTTTGTAATGTACCTAATGTTTTGCCTACAATATCTTTTGGGGCCATCGACGATATGAGTGCTAATGAAGTAGGGATAAATCCTGTTACACAGCCCATAACGAGTCGAAGTACAAAAAGCTGCTCAACTGTTTGAACAAAGCTCATGCAAAAGATACTAATAGATATACCAAAGCCAGTAATGAGTAAAACTCGTTTGTAGCCATACCTGTCACCCATTCGTCCCCAAAGTGGCGATACAATGAGAGCTGCTATAAACGTTACACCAAATGTCAAACCTGACCACCGTTGAACATACGAAGCACTAAATGAACCTAACTGTTCAATAAAAAGAGATAAAAATGGTAAAACCATTGTGGCGCTGGCTGCGACTAAAAAATTAGCGATCCACATAATAATTAAGTTCCTACGTAAATATGTATCTTGAATATAAAACACCTTCTTTTGAGGAAAATATTTCGAGTATCTAAATATTATACTGAATTTTATAGAAATTGGGAAGATTTATATCCACATTTTACATACAAAAAACTTATAGGATGTTTGTTTATAATTTGTTAATCTTAATATAATGGAAAAGTTCCGTTGTCTTGGGCAAATAAAGATATACTTATCGAGGAGATTGGTTTATAAATGGAAAACTTGATGCGTCAATATCATAATTTGCAGGATATATATAGCCGAGCCTTAGGGTTAACAATATTTGTTGCAACGAAAGATGGGCACTTTGTTACACCGATGACAGGTGATGAAACGCACGTCAAAGCGTTATTTAAAGAAGCTTCACCTAGCTTTAGTGAAGTTGTTAGTGAAAAAATTAAAATACTTTCTGATATTGTTTATCCTGTGTCGTTTAGTAGAAATAACGACTCGTGGTTAATTGCCCCGATATTATATAAAGGAAAAGAAGCTTATTATATTTGGGCAGGAAAGGCCACAACAAATAGTCTTCATCCGTATATGGCTGATATTGTGAACTTTGCTTCTCATGGATCAACCTTACTAAAAGCGCATTTAAAAGAAAATGAGATTGCAAGCTTTCACAACACCATTGTTGCGTTAGATAATGTGCGTGGAGATACTGCCAGCTTATTGCAAAGTGCACTATTTAACATTGGCAACATTGATTGCATCGGCTTTGCAACGGTAAAAAACCAAATGTTCACTGTTGAAGAAGTAGTAGGTAAGAATGCAGGTTTACTAAAAGGAATACAATATTCTGTACAAGAAACGTTCTTTGAAGACGTAATCGCATCAAAGAGAAAAACGTTATTTATCTTTGAAAACACTAAGTATGATATGAGAGCTAAAATTTTTCATGAGCATGACATGTACTCTAATGTAGTATTTGCTTTATCACTTACTTTAAGTGAAGGGAGAAAAGCATTTTTATTTGGAACGAGTAGTGAACAACAGCTCCCTGTTTGTTTTGACCTTATTATTGAGCTTTTTGCTAAAATCTTTGAATATCACATTGATCGTTTATCGTACAAGCAGGCGCTTAACTCTCTATATATGAAAACCACGTCTATTATGGAAATAAGTAGAGTCGCAAATATAGCTGGCTCAGTTGAGCAGTTACAATATATCGTAAGTGATTTACTGACTAATGTCCTTGGCAAAAGTGCCAATGCCATTATTTTTAAAAAAATTAACAACAATGAATACTATCACTATAATTATCTAACTAAACAAGATGCTGACATTTGCCGTATATCCTTGAATGAATTACCTTATGATGTACAAGAGAATAGGGCGGTATCTCTGATGAAAAACAAATCAGGGAATTATTCGGTTTGTCCTATCTTTCTTAAACAAAAAATCATTGGGTACTTTTTAGCGACATATGAGGAAGATAGAGAGAAAGAAATAGAAACTGTATTAACGATGGTTGCAAGTATTAGCGAAATGGCACTTCAGAATTTGCTAGTTATTGGTCAATCAGACAAAGCGGAGGAAACTAATACATTAGTGTCAAAGAAAGTGGCAAATGATGAGAACATTAATAAGCTGCTTACGAATCGTGAAAAAGAAATCCTTGAGCTGATTGTAAGAGGAGATAGCAACCGAGAGATATCAGAGAAGCTTTTTATTAGTATTCATACAGTAAAAAATCATATTACTAATATATTCACTAAGCTTGGAGTCACGGACAGAACACAACTGATTGCTCTAATGTATCGTATGAGCTTTGGTGAAGAGTATGGCAACAAAGAAAAAAACTCAGCAAAGCTGCCTGTTAATTAGGTGAAGCTTTGCTTTTTTCTTGGGAATTTTTAATGAGCGTTTATTAAACTCACATGTATACAATTAAAAGTTAAAATGATGGATTATTAGGACTAACATTGATATTAATTAAGACTATATAGCAGCGTTATATAAGTAAAAAACAAAAACAAATACCTTGTTATATATGGGATCAAGAAGAATGTTGGTTGAGGAGTAGTTTTTTCCTTAACATAGATAATTCTACATAACATTTATTTTCTTTTTCTTCTGAAAAAAATCGTTATATTGTCTATAAAATTAAGTGTCTCTTAGCATATAATGTTATAATAATAACATACAAAATTTAGAAAGGAGGTATATTGTTTGGATAGCAATCATCAATATTTATTTCTGGATTTTGAGTTTTCTATGCCTGAATCAAAAGCAAATCCTCCTGGTTTTTTTCCAGAAATAATTGAAGTGGGGCTAGTAGCAATTAAGAATCAGCAAAAAGAAACATACTCCACCTATGTAAAACCTCGGTTTTTTCCAGTTCTTTCTCATCGCTGTAAGTCGTTTCTGTCTATAACACAGGATGAAGTGGAAAATGGAATCCCTTTTGCTGAACTTGTCGGAATATTGAGTCACTATGATAGCCAAGCACCTACAACGGTTATAACATGGGGCAATATGGATATGAAGGTACTAAGAAACAACTGTCATAAAGCAAGCATTCCATTCCCTTTTACAGGAAAAACCCGCGATTTGGCCATGGAATATAAAAAGTTTTTTGGTGATCAAAACCAAACTGGCTTATGGAAGGCTGTACAAGAATATGGAAAAGAGGGAACAGGAAAACATCATTGTGCACTAGATGATGCATTAACCACATACAATATTTTTAAATTAGTTGAACAGGATAAGCGTTATTTATCAGCACCACCGATGACAACGATTGGAGAGCGAATTGATTGGCAAAAACTGAAAAACAAGCTTGTGTTCTGAACCGAATCGCTACATACAGTGATTTGGTTCATTTTATTTTGCTTATACATAGGTATTTAGTATAATATTTGTCAAACGTAATTGTTAAATAAGATATAGGTGCTATATAAGTGCGATTGAATATAGAAAATTTTGAAAAGGGGAGATGTGTAGATGTTTCATTGGGGGATTTGGTTTTTAGGTTTTATTCCGTATTTTCCTGAAAATAAACTAGAATATATACCCGGTGCTATTACGACTTTAATTTTTGCAGGTGCAGCTGCATATGCAACATATTTGTTCATACGCCATTCAAAAAAAGAGGCAGCCAAGGCTAAAGAGTTAGAAGAAAAAATGAAGAATGAGTATAACAATCGCAGGTAGCCGAGATGTTTAAAAGCATAAACCTTTGGAGAGAATGTACCTTATACTAAAGTACATGTGGGAGGATTTTATGCTGTTTAAACGACTTCTTGTAGGCGTTTGTATATTAACAATATCAGGGTGTGCCTCTGACCAACCTCCGACAAAACTTGAGGTTGAAGTGTACAATGCTGCTGGAGATGCGCTAGGTATTATAGAGATGGCTGAACAAACTTCCGGGGTTGAGCTTAACGTGGACTTAGAGGGGTTACCACCAGGTGAACATGCTATACATATTCATGAAATCGGAAAATGTAAAGGGCCTGATTTTAAATCAGCTGGGGGACATTTTAACCCAGACGATAAACAACACGGCCTATTGCATCCCGAAGGCGCTCATGCGGGCGATCTACCGAACTTAATTGTGAAGGATGATGGGACGGTTACCGCTACCTTAATGGCTCCGAATGTGACATTAAAGTCCGGAAAAACATCGATATATTATAAAAAGGATGGGTCGTCTATCGTCATACATGAGAAAAAGGATGACGGTATGAGTCAACCGGCTGGAGATGCAGGTGCAAGAATAGCCTGTGGTATTATTAAAAAAGACGACACGAAAAAAGATGAGGAAAAAGTCGAAAAACCATCAGAAGGTAAAGAAAAAGAGGAGAAATAGTGAAGCGTGCCAACTAGTGGCACGCTTATTACATTTTATACATTCGGCATGTAAGAATGCAGCTCATTATAAAGGACGATACATCGTCCATTGTCCTATGTCAGTAAATCCCATTCGTTTATAAATTCGCCCGGCACTCGGATTATCATAGAATAAGCAAGCTAGTTTCCCTTCTTGCGTAATGTCTTTGACTAGCTCACTTACAACAGAGGTGGCAAGACCTTTAGCCCGATGATGCGGATGTGTGCAAACACCCACTATCATAGCGGATAATGAATTTTCGGCAGTTGTTGAAGCACATGCCATTACTTCTCCGGACTCATTCTCAATGAAGTATGTTCTAGCCTTATTTGCTTCCATCGTCTTCTTCATCATGTGAATACTTGCATCTGTAACAACAAATTCATCTATTTTGCGCCAAAGATTAATAATCTTCTCGATATCATCTATTGCTGCGTGTTTGATTTCAACGCTATTCATCTCAATCACCGGAGGTATTCTGCACTCACAATAATAGGTTGACTTCTCTTTGCCTAGGTATTGCGATAGTAACGGAGCAATCTTAGTAACAACCGTTGCTTTCCCAGATAACTGAAAAGGTTTTGCCTGAGCGGTTATGATGGGGATAAACTCTTCTGCATGCCACCTTTCATTCGCGTAAACGATAAATGAATCATAAAAACGTAGTAATACAGCCTGTAGTTTTTCTGATTCACCATATTGTCCCCATACTTCTTGAAAATCCTGATCATAACCGAATGCTTCAATATCACCAATTATAAAAAGGTTCATAGCTGCTTCAGGCTGTAGAAATTCCATAACTGCTTTGTGGTCTGTATTGGATAGCTTTCGAATCATTGCTGTCGCGACCTTTCAATAGTTTTTAATAGTTTACAAGTTTTTAACAGCAACTTCAACAGCAAGTTTTATTCGTTCTAATCCTTCTGTAAGGGTAGAGCGAGGGCAAGCGACATTAAGGCGGAAAAATCCACTTCCATCTTCTCCAAACCGACTTCCTGGTTCAAGTGCAACTTTTCCATCTGTTAGAAGATGGTACTGTAAAGTCTTTTCTTCTATACCTAAACCACGAAAATCTAACCAAATTAAGTACGTTGCTTCTGGCTTCATAATGCGAATACGTGGGTCTATAGTCGGCAGGACTTGTTGGACTAGCTGAACATTTTCTTCTATATAAGCAATAACTTCATTAAGCCACTTAGCACCGTAACGATAACTTGCTTCGATGCCCTCAATAGCAAATGTATTAAGAGTAAAATGCCCTTGTTTATGTAGATGATCTTCATAGGCTTTTCGGAGATCTTTATTTGCAATAATCGTAGCAGAAGCTTGTAATCCCGCAAGATTAAATGTTTTACTAGGAGCGATGCATGTAATAGTTCGTTGAAGGCTATCTTCGGAAATATGTGAAATAGGAATATGCTTATGGTTGTTTAATAATAAATCACTGTGAATATCATCGGATATAATTAGTACGTTGTATTTCTTACATAGAGCGGCTAAAGTTTGGAGTTCACTTTTAGTCCAAACACGACCGCCAGGGTTATGAGGGCTGCAAAATATAATAGCTTTTATACCGTTAGCAAACTTTTGTTCTACATCATTAAAGTCAATCTCATAGTGATTATTCTCTATTAATAAAGAACTTGTTATAAGCTTTCGATTGTTTTTTTGAATGACTTGGAAAAAGGGATGATATACTGGTGTGAAAATTAATATAGAGTCGTTCTCGTTCGTAAAAGTCTGTACGCATGCTGCTAAGGCTGGAACAACACCAGAAGTGAATGTAACCCACTCATTTTTAATGGACCAGTTGTGCCGTGATTGTAGCCAGTTAACAACGGCCTGCTTCGTTTCATCACTTGCGATTGTATATCCAAAGATAGGATGCTTACTTCTTGCTTGAATTGCTTGAACTACTTCATCAGGTGCTGAAAAGTCCATATCTGCTACCCATAATGGCAAAACATCAGATTTCCCAAATACTTTTTTTGTTTCGTCCCACTTTAAAGATTTTGTGCCCTTCCTTTCAATAAAATCATTAAAGCTACGTGTCATACTTATCGCCTCCGTGTAAAAATTTGATGTACGTGTTTCATATTTTCGAAGTTTTGGTTCATACTTTGTTCACATTCTTTTTTTAAATTTTATCACATATATCTGCTAAAATTTACTATATGGAACTTGTAAATGGGGTGTTTAATTGCAGAAGTATGCTTTCAGTATATTTGCATTATGTTTGTTTTTTATAGGCTCATACGATAACGTATTTGCACAACAATTGATAGTTAAGCAAGGGGAATCAATTCAAGGTGTCATTGACAAGGCAGCTAATGGCGATTCAATTGTCGTAAAAGCAGGTTTGTACGAAGAGAATCTAGTTATTGACAAAGAAATCAACCTTTTTGGAGAGAATGGAACTATATTGGATGGGGGCGGTCAAGGAACCGTTATTACTGTCAATAGTTCAAATGTACATATTAAAGATTTGAACATTCGTATGAGTGGAAAAAAAGATCGTGATGCTGGTGTTTTAATTACAGGTGACAATGTGAAAATAGAAGATATAACGATAGAACAAGTGTTATTTGGCATTTATGCAATTGAAACAAAAGGAACTACGATTTTAAATAACAAAATTTCAAGTTATCCACTACATTTCTCTCAACGAGGAAGTGGTGTGCACTTATTCAAAACAGGACATGCAACCGTAAACGATAACCATATTTTCACCGTACAGGATGGCATTTATTTAGATTTCGCTAAAAATAGTATGCTGACGAGAAACAAAATTCATGGCGCACGCTATGCGTTGCACTTTATGTATTCATCAGGGGCTGAGGCAAGCTATAATGAGTTATTTAATAGTATTAATGGTTTAATGGTTATGGAAACAAAACAGGTTGATATACATAATAATATTGTTACAAAGCAGTTGCATTATCGTGGTTACGGTGTACTGTTATATGATTCAGATTTAATTACCTTTTCAAACAACACAATTATGTACAACAGTAATGGACTTCAGGTGGAGGATTTAAGAGAATCTGTTATTAAAAACAACACCGTAGCCGGTAACCATGTAGGTTTAGCTATGACAGATGAAAATGTGAAAGTCAGCATTTTTAAAAATAACTTTATTGGGAATGTAGTACAAGCCAAACTAGTCGATCAAGGAAATCTTAATATTGATAATGGCTTCATTGGGAACTACTGGGATGATCATCAATCCTTTGATTTAGATGGAGATGGGATTTTGGATACTTCATATGAAGCGGGATCTATGTATGACAAGCTATTAATAGCACAACCAACATTTCAGTTTTACTTTGAAAGTCCAGCCATAAAGACATGGGCCTCTGCGGAAAGTTTGTTGCCTTCTGTAGGTGTTGAAAAAGGTATTGACAGGTTTCCAGTGAATAAGCCTTTCGAATATGAAGAAAGTGAAGAGAAAGAAGTAGGAAGAAATGGAGCTGCAGGAATTATTGGTATCCTATTTATCATTAGTGCAGTTGCATTACTGCAGTGGGGGAGGATGAACAGAGCATGAAACGATTACTAGTATTTTGCACGATTATCTTATTGCTAGCAGGATGCGGAGGGAGTCCTTCGTACGAGCCTAGAGATATAAATCCCGAGATAGATGTGTGTGTCATTTGCAATATGAGTGTTGCGGCCATTGATCATGCAACAGAAGTAATTGTGAAAAATGGTGATGTGTATACATTCGATGATATTGGTTGTATGTTGGAGTTCATAGTAGAAAGAGAACAAAACGAAAACGATATCATGAAATCGTACGTAACAGACTTTGTGACAGGAGAATGGGTTGATTTCCAAAGTGCTCACTTCACGTATGACAAGCGTTTTTGGACACCGATGGCATTTGGTGTGATAGCTTTTGCGAATGAAGAAGACGCTGTAGCTTATATTACCGAGCAAGGATACGGTGCAGTTATAGATTATAATACATTGCTAGCATCTGATTGGATAGTAGAGTAACTAATCATGTATGAAAGGAGAAGAGGACGCATTGTTTGTTAATCGCCATACATAGTAGCTTTAGGAGGGAAATTCATTTTTCTTAGGAATGTATTCTCTCGTTTAGCTTCTGGACCAACTTTAAGCTCAACCTGGCGCTATCTTAGTATTCGATGCCTTCTCTAACTAACTATGAAAACGATTTGGACGATATGTACACATGAGCTACGTATACTGTTAAGAAGCAAATCCATTTTTAGCTTTGCAGCCATTTTTTCTATTTTAGCTGTGACCATAGTATATTTCGGCAGCATGACGGCTAAAGCTGATTTTATTGGCTTTAATAGAATGACGGCTAGTTTACTAAATTTGTGCCTTTTCATTATTCCTTTGTTAACGTTATTAATAGGCAGTACCTTTTTCTCAGGAGAAAAAGAAAATGGCTTGTTTTCTTTACTGATGACGTATCCTATATCATCAACTCAAGCTGTAGTTGGTAAATTTATTAGTTTGTTAATCGCTATTTTCGCTGTTGTTACATTTGGCTATGGGTTAGCACTCATTATTTTATTTATATCAGCTGGTAATATGCCGCTTTCTCTTTTCTTCCTTTTTTATGGGTTTACACTTTTATTAGCTATGATGTTTTTAGCGATAAGTATATTTGTTGGAATTATATCAAGTAACAGATTTCAAGCTTTAGGTGTTAGTATAATGAGCTGGGCTTTTTTTGTTTTATTTTTTGAGTTTGTCATTATGGGTATAGCTTCCATCATACCAAAACAAGCGATTTTGCCAATGTTTACTGCTTCAATACTTATCAACCCAGTTGAAATCGTTCGTGTATGGACGATTGTTGCGATGGGAAGTGGGACTGTGTTCGGACCTTCTTTATACGATATGACGATTTGGGCAGAGGGATTAGTAGGGCAAATTGCTTTTGCTTCATCTACTATACTATGGACTATACTGCCTTTGCTCATAACAGTGCTGCTAGTTAAAAGGGGGGCATACAATGGAAAATAATGAAGTCCTTCGACTAGAAAAAGTTACAAAGATGTATTCTAAGATAAATGGTGTAACCGATATATCTTTTTCCGTACAAAAAGGCGAGTGTTTTGCAATTTGTGGGGGGAATGGTGCAGGCAAAAGTACAATTATTAAAATGATGACAGGTATTTTAAAGCCTGATTATGGCTCCATTCATATGATGGGGATAAGTAGCGAGAAACATTCATATAAATCTATGTTTAGTTATATGCCAGATAATTTACAATTTCAAGGTGTGTTGACCGGAGCGGAAGTACTCACTTTTTATGCGAGGCTCGTAGGAGCGTCGACTAATAAAGTACAAGAATTATTAGAAAAAACAGGACTTTATGACGAACGGAATAAGAAAGTAAAGGAATATTCGAAAGGTATGCAGCAAAGGCTAGCTTTAGCACAGGCTCTTTTATCTAGTGCGCCTATCATTATTCTTGATGAGCCGACAAATGGTCTTGATCCTTACTGGGTGCATGCTTTTAAACAAATGGTTCTGGAGCTTATTCAGAATGAAAAGACAGTCATTTTTTCATCTCATATTCTTTCAGTTGTAGAAGATATAGCACACAAAATGGTTTTTATTGATAATGGGAAAGTTGTAATAAATGACGGTATTAATAACTTATGTGTTGGTGATGACGGACAAGTTCAGAGACTAGAAGATGTGTTGTTTCAATCTTTTGATAGACGTTCTAAATAAATGAATGAAAAAAAGGCCGTTCCATTTTATTTGGAATAGCCTTTTCCTTTTGTTATTTATTATTTATGCCCCATTTTTTTCATAAATCTTTCTTTTGATACAGCGTCAATATCTTCCCAAGAAGAAGACTTGGCGTTAAGATTAGCGTTGTTAGTTACAAAATCCTTCGCATCTTGATCTGAACTAAAAAAGACATATCCGTATTTCATTGGTGTTTTTATATCGGCATGAGCAATAGATGCATCTCCTGCTTTTAGCCATTCTTGTGATACATAATCTCGTACCCACTTTGTCTCTAGCGCTAATGCATCATCTTTTCTTTCGTAATTTAACAAGCAACCAGAGTCGTCAAAAAATAAAGTTTTTCCGTCTTCGGTAATAGCTTGAGCAGTGAATACTCCCATTTCGTCGTCTTTTAAGTAAATTTTCATATTACAAAATGCACAAGTTGATTCATCATGAGGCTCTGTTGGATCGTGAGAGGTGGTCATTGTTGTAGTATCATCTTGTCCACATGCACCTAATATAAGTGCGATTAGTACTAAAGAAATGGTTAAAAATAATTTTTTTCTCAAAAGACTTCCCCCTTTAATGTTGTCTCTATACATCATATCAGCAAAATGAAAGAAAACTGTGAGGTTTTCAAATTGAAAATTTGAATATTGTGTTTCAAAATTAATACAAATTCCCGACAATAATCGCATTATTTCACTACTATTACACAAATCCTTAGTATAATAATTATATAGTATAAATAATAGTAAAACTATGTTTGTCAACGTGTGTTTGTAGTGAGGGCTGTAAGTATTTACTTAGTACTCTGCAAAGCTTTTTCGAGTTAGCAGTGTTTACGTCGCATGGATAAGGGGAGACAAAATGAGAAAATATGTGATATTGACTAGCATTATCATTGTATTACTGCTTACCAGTTGTACTAAGTCTTCCTTTGAACCGATTCCCCCGAATATGTCTGTTGTTGTAAGTGTAAATATAAAAGAAGGTAGCCTTTCATTTATTAATACTGACACACATGAGTTGGTAACTGAATGGAAGCTATTTATCCCTATCACGGGCGCTTTTGTGTTGCCAGATCCCAATTTAATCGCGGTATACGGAAAGCAATTGGATGGTTTATACATATATGATTTGTCAAAGGGACGCTTGAAAGAAACATGGGATATTGGACAAGGAATAGTAAATGGAACGGTTATAGAGCAAACTGGTAATATATTCTTAGTAGATCAAACTATACAAGGAGTTCGTGTGTTTTCAAGTACTGGTGAAGAAAAAAAGCAAATAGCAACAGGGCCAAAGCCTTTCGGTATTTTTCAAGGACCGAAGCAACAAAAAACCTATGTTATCAACTATGATGATACAAAACTATCTGTTGTTGATAATACACAACACAAAATTGTAGATACATTCACTATTAATCCGTCTTCAGCAGGAGGAATAGTAATTGAGGACGAACAAGAGATATGGCTTGGAGGTCATGGTGCTGGAAATGAGATTGGAGACACCATCCATATTTATTCTCTTGCAACAAATGAACTGACCCAAACTATAAAGGCCCCCATTATGCCAGTAAATTTTGCCGCCAACGACAGTGCGGTGTTTTCTATAAGCCATGGGTCAAGTACAGTTAGGAAGTTTGATCGTCTAACTAAAAGTGAATTGGCAGCTATGCAGATTGGCTCCAACTTATTCGATATTAAAATAGTTGATAAGGATTTATATATTGCTAGTTATGATAGTGATGAAATATTCATATTAGATACTTCTGATTTGAAAATAAAGTCCAAGATACAAGTTGGACGGGGACCGTTTCGTATACATGTAAGAGAGGGACGTGAGAGCGATGAATGAAGTCATGGTGTTAATTGTTGATGATGAAGAAGATATGAGGAATTTAATTCGCATGTATTTAGAGAATTCTAGGTTGCATTGTGAGGAAGCTAGTAATGCAAAAGAAGCCCTTCAAAAAATTGAAACGTCTGTGGTAGATATAGTTTTATTAGATATTATGATGCCAGAAGTGGACGGGTTTGAGCTTTGTGAAAAGATAAGAGAAAGTAGTAATATTCCAATCATTTTTTTAACGGCAAAAGGTGAAGAGTGGGACCGTGTCAGGGGACTGAAAGCTGGTGCAGATGATTATGTAGTGAAGCCCTTTAGTCCAGGAGAATTAGTTGCTCGTATTGATGCTGTATTAAGAAGAGTAAATCGCAGTCCATTTAGAGAAGGTGATTTTGAAAAATATGGCATACTAGAAGTTGATTCTAAAGGAAGACAAGTGAAAGTTTCTGGGCAACCTGTCACGCTTACGTTAAAAGAGTTTGATTTACTTCACTATTTCATCCGGCATGTGAACCAAGTAATTAGTCGTGATATTTTACTTGAAACCATTTGGGGCTATGATTATGAAGGAAGTACAAGAACGGTTGATACACACATTAAAACATTACGTATTAAACTTGGTGAAGCTGGCTCATGTATTCAAACGGTGTGGGGTGTCGGGTATAAATTTGAGGTGTCATAATGGGAACGGTACGATTTTCACTAGCGCAAAAAATATGGTTACTCGTCAGTATTGTTATTGTAGGAACGTTGTTAATTTCATATTTATTATTTCATTATTTTTATCAGCAAATATATGTTAATAATGTTCAAGAAACATTAACGCATGAAGGATTTCAATTGGCTCATGAATATGCGGGGGGGCCAATTCATGATGACCTCAGAAAGCAAATTGAATGGTACAATTCTGTATCACAAACAGATGTATTACTAGTTGATAATCCTAAAGATTTAGCGGCATGTTTACCATATGAGGTGGACGTAGATACTCTTATAACTGAAGAAGATCGAGATACTTTGTTAACGGGTGATGTTGTTGTTAAGCTTGGTTATGAAACAAGATTTCAACGACAAATAATGGGTGTTATTGTTCCACTTTTAGATGACCTTCGCTTAGCAGGAATCATATATTTATATGTGCCTTTAGCTAGTGTAGAAGAGGTAAATAATGATGCAGGGTATATATGGTTATTGGCAGCCATTTTATATATCGTATTATCAATATTTTTAGGGAAATTAGTAGTTGAAAAGCTAACTAATCCACTTCGCAAAATCGAAAAAGTAGCGATACGTCTTTCAAAAGGAGATTTTAGTGAGACAGTAGACGTTCAATCTAATGATGAAATAGGTCAACTAGCTCATACCTTTAATCAGATGATTGAAGCAATAAGAAATGAGGATCATCGGAAAAAGGAATTTATTTCAACTGTATCACATGAACTACGAACACCACTTAGTTACGTTCAAGGCTATTCAGAAGCAATATTAGAGGGTATGGTCACGTCTAAGGATAAAGAGCGCGGATACTTACAAATTATATTAAAAGAAGCAAAAAGAATGAAGCGGCTTGTTAATGACTTGTTAGATCTGTCTCTGTTAGAGAGCGGCGATTTCCCTATAAACAAAACACCGCTTGTGCTTGCCCAGTTAATAGAAGATACATTGCAAACGTACGCGCCAATATTTGCTGAAAAGCAGTTAAAGTTGAAGCTCAGCACAGACCCTGAAGTGGTGGTAGAGGCGGATGCAGATCGAATAGAGCAAGTGCTGCACAATTTACTTGATAATGCAGTTCGATACTCTCCTGAACAAAGTGCTATTACTGTCTCAATGAGCGGAGATGAGTCTTTTTGTACTATCTCAATTCAAGATACTGGCTGTGGAATTTCCGAAGAGGATCTTCAATACTTAGGAGAAAAATTCTTTCGTGTGAATAAAGCGCGTACTAGAAAAGATGGCGGTACGGGGTTAGGGTTAGCTATTACAAAAAGAATTATTGAATATCATAATGGATCTATTCAATTTGTTAGTTCAACAGGGAAAGGTACGACCGTTCTTATTACATTACCCGTTTTAAAGGTGTAGAGAGGTTGTAGGTTGAGTTCTGTTGAAAATATACTTAACCAGATAAGTCAAGCCGCCAAAGTAACGTTTGGCGGCTATTTATATAAATTCTAACATGTGCTCATAAACGGGCAAAGGTCTCTCCTCAGGAACAAGATGTCCTGTTTGTGTAAATGAAACAAAATGAGAGCTTGGTAAATCTTTATGGAGTCTTTCTCCTATTTCAATCGGCACTACTTTATCATTTTCGCCCCATATTAAAAGACTGGGAGTACGAATAGTCCGAAGGTCTTCAGCCGGTAAATCACCCTCGCGATGACGCAGCATCTTAGTTAAGGCATGATATATGCTTTCGTCATGAAACGGTTCCTCGTAGCCTCGAAGCATCTCTTCATCAATTAAACTGTGGTCAAACACACTGTTTTGAAGATTTCCATGTGTGCCTTTTGAATATAACCACGCTTTTATAACTAATGAAAAGAAAGGTAAGTAAGAAAAGTAAATCATTGGTTTTGATGCTTTACTTAAATAACCTGAGCTACATAAAAGAATTAATTTTTTTACAATATCAGGTTTTTGCTTTGCGATATTTAAAGCGATTTGTCCGCCCATGGAGTGTCCTACTAAAGTAACCTGTGTAAGCTGAAGACGTTGGAGAAGCTCGATAACAATTTGGGCCATATTGGCATAAGAGTATACAAAGTTCTTTACCTTTGCGCTCTTACCAAATGGGGGTAAGTCAACCGCTAAAACTGTATAAGATTCCTTTAATAATGGAATTAAGCGCCGATAACTAAAAGACGACGACAAAAATCCGTGTATAAGCACGATAACAGGCTTGTCCTTCCATGGAGTGAGCTCGTAATATACTTTTACGCCTCTAATGGTAATAGATTGGGGAATGGTTGCCACTATTCTCACCTCTCACTTATATATAGCGATAGTGTATGTATATTTGTGAAAAACAAATAAGTAAATTTTTAACAAGTGCAAGATTGCAGAAAAAAATCTATTTTTTATTCGGTCAAAAAGCTGTATAATAGACTGAAAATTCTTGTTTTTCGGGAGGGTTTTACTTGCTACTAAATGAAAAAGAAATTGAATTGCTTGAGCTTTTACAAAATGATGCGAGGATGCCACTTGATGTTCTTGCAAAAGCGCTTCAGCTTTCGGAGGCCGATGTGCAAGCCACCATTAATAAATTGGAAGAACATCATGTCATCTTGAAGTATGCAACTGTTGTGGATTGGCGAAAGGTCGATGGGTTAGAAGGAGTGACAGCGATGATTGACGTGAAGGTTACCCCTAAGCGTGGTGTAGGCTTTGATGAAATTGCAGAGCGTATATACAAATTCTCAGAAGTGCGTTCTGTATATCTCATGTCGGGTGCTTATGATCTATCGGTTATTATTGAAGGGCGTACTATGTCTGAAATCGCTCAGTTTGTCTCAGATAAGTTATCTACACTCGATTCTGTATTGTCAACGACAACACATTTTATTTTGAAAAAATACAAACATGACGGGACTATTTTCGATGAGCGGAATAAGGATAAGCGAATTGTGGTGTCTCCATGACATCAAAAACAAAGCAATATCTATCCAAAACAGTGACGGAGCTAAAACCATCTGGGATTCGTAAATTCTTTGATTTAGCAGCAAGTATGGAAGATGTCATTTCGCTTGGTGTGGGAGAACCTGATTTTGTTACTGCGTGGTCCATTCGGGAAGCATGTATTGCCTCACTCGAACAAGGGTATACATCTTATACGGCAAATAGTGGTTTGTTAGCACTTCGATACGAAATAGCTAATTATTTAGAGACACGTTTTTCGATTCAGTATAATCCAACATCAGAAATAGTTGTCACTGTAGGAGCTAGTCAGGCGTTAGATTTAGCTCTTCGTGCCACAGTGGATACGGGAGATGAAGTAATAGTAATAGAACCTAGCTTTGTGTCATATGCCCCTCTTGTCGCGCTTGCGGGCGGCAAGCCCGTTGTCGTTTCTACATCAAAAGAGGATGATTTTAAACTTACAGCAAGCACATTAAAAGAAGCGATAACGAGTAGAACAAAGGCAATTATGTTGTGTTCTCCTAATAATCCCACAGGAACGGTGCTGACAAAAGCTGATCTTCAAGCTTTAGCGGAAGTAATAAATGAGCATGATTTAGTAGTGATATCGGATGAAATCTATGCAGAGCTAACATATGAAGATGAATATTGTAGCTTTGCTGGACTTGATGGTATGTTTGACCGGACAATTTTAGTGTCAGGATTTTCTAAGGCATTTGCGATGACCGGATGGAGGCTTGGATATGTAGCAGCAACAGAAGAACTTGCGAAGGCAATGTTGAAGATTCATCAATATACGATGATGTGCGCTCCTATTAATGCTCAATATGCTGCCATTGAAGCATTACAATCCGGCTTGGAAGGCGTAGCTAATATGAAGAAAAGCTATCGACGAAGACGTAATTACTTTGTAACCTCATTAAATGAGATAGGGCTTACATGTCATATACCAGGTGGTGCGTTTTATGCGTTTCCTTCTGTAGAAATCACTGGTTTGACTTCACAGCAATTCGCTGAACAATTACTTATTGAGGAAAAGGTTGCTGTCGTCCCGGGTGACGTCTTTGGACAATGTGGAGAGGGTCATGTGCGCTGCTCCTATGCATCGTCTTTAGAACAGCTTCAAGAAGCAGTAAAGAGAATGGAACGGTTTGTGAAAAACTATCAATAACTCTTATTAAGTGCCGGGTATTTCCGGTGCTTTTTTTATGACATTATATTATAAGCAAAAAATTAAAACGTTTATGTCCTTCCCTCTTCAACTATGGCAATTGTATGCTTTCATGGCATGGGAAAGTTTACATAGCGCTTATATAAAAAAATAAAAGCTCATATATACATTTTGGTGAAATAATAAGTATGACAAAAATGAAATGAATGATTCACCGAATGTAATGATAAAAGATAAAAATGAAATTACACATAAAAAAAAGGACATAACCAACTGGTTTTGTCCAAATAAAAAGGGGGGAATACTAGAAAGCCTTATAATAGTATCCTTTCCTATTTTGGTAAATTTTAAACGTACAATAAAAATAAATATGTAACATATAATGGTAATTATGATGAACCCTTTGCTAAATACTGCAATGTATGATAAAATTTTTAATTGCGTATTAAGTGACTGTATATAACCAAAAGAGCTAGTAACTGCGAACAATAAACTAGATGGTTTTTTACAAAAACAGTAAGTTTATTTTTAAAATGATAAGCTCTAGCTCTTAATCGAAAAAAAAATTTAGGAGTTGTTAATATGACGTATGAAGTAGGTCAAGTTTTAAAAGGTAAAGTAACAGGTATTCAACCTTATGGAGCATTTATTGCTCTTGAAGAAAATACTCAAGGTTTAGTTCACATTTCAGAGATTGCTCATGGTTATGTGAAAAATATCGATGAATTTGTAAAGATCGGTGATGAAGTAGAAGTTAAGGTGCTAACAGTTGAGGACAACGGCAAGTTAAGCTTATCAATAAAAGCTACTCAAGAAGCACCAGCTCAAGTAGAAAGAGCTCCACGTAAGCCACGCCCTAAGAAACAAGTTAAACAACCAATTGTAGAAGAAAACGGTCAAGGATTTAATACATTAAAAGATAAACTACAAGATTGGATTGAACAATCTAAGCGTGAAGATTTAGTACGTAAGTAATAAAAAAGCAACCTGAGGGTTGCTTTTTTTTATAGATTTAATCACTTCAGTCAAAATATATTCGGGAGGCTTAGTTGTTTCTTAGAAAAGATTGGAGCTGCCTCTAGTCTTACAAAAGCTTAGGCGTTAACCATTTAAAGGGTTAACGCCTAAGCGAGGATGTTGCGTTTATTTTGTTGTTGGTTCTGCACCAGTTGCTCTTTCTTCTTGAGGCATAAATAACAAACCAAGGTTAATAAGTCCAGCAATCCCCACAAGAGAATAGATGATACGTGAGAATGCTGAGCCTTCTCCAAAAATAGCTGCCACCAAATCAAAATTAAAGAAGCCAATTAATCCCCAGTTCACAGCACCAATAATAGTAAGTAGTAGTGCTATACGCTGTATTGTGCTCAAAGAGATCTCCTCCTTGCATTTATTTTTACTTTCATAAATATGTTGAGCAAAATAAGCAACAAATATTCATGCGAATTTCTTTACAAGTAAAAGTTTTTTTGGAGATAATGAAAGGGGACCAGTAAACTCATTTTTTTATTGTTTAGTTCCCGTTCTGGGAAAAGCAAACGTTAACAACATGTTATGAATTCTTTTCTCATCATACATATTAATGGAGGCGATACAATGGATAACTTCGTATTTCAAAACCCAACAAAACTAATCTTTGGAAAAGGGCAACTCGAAAGATTAAGTCAAGAAGTACCGAAATACGGTAAAAAAGTGCTTGTTGTTTATGGTGGCGGTAGCATAAAACGCAACGGTATTTATGACAATGTCATGGCCATTTTAAAGGATCTTGAATGTGAAGTGGTTGAACTTTCAGGTGTTGAACCAAATCCACGCTTATCGACTGTGCATAAAGGAATTGATATTTGTCGTTCAGAAGATGTTGATTT
Source organism: Bacillus sp. HMF5848 (assembly GCF_003944835.1). Taxonomy (GTDB): domain Bacteria; phylum Bacillota; class Bacilli; order Bacillales; family HMF5848; genus HMF5848. Next base: position 3,499,995 of record NZ_RWIV01000001.1, on the reverse strand, counting down.
TATATTAGCAGTTGGGGGCGGCAGTGTTATTGACTGTACAAAAGCTATTGCTGTTGGTGCAAAATTTGACGGAGAAATTTGGGACGTTATTACCCGTAAAGCACAGCCAACGGGTGCATTGCCGTTTGGAACTGTTTTAACATTAGCAGCAACTGGTTCGGAGATGAATCCGGGTTCTGTTATTACAAATTGGGAAACAAATGAGAAATACGGGTGGGGCAGCTTGTTCTCATATCCTAAATTCTCTATCTTAGATCCTGTACACACTTACTCTGTGCCTCGAGACCAAACTATTTATGGGATAGTTGATATGATGTCTCATGTGTTTGAGCACTATTATCACCCACAAACGAATACGCCTTTACAGGACCGTATGTGTGAGTCTATATTACAAACAGTGATGGAGACGGGTCCAAAGCTTCTTGAGGACTTAGAAAATTACGAGTATAGAGAAACGATATTATATTGTGGTACGATTGCTCTTAACGGCCATGTGTCAATGGGGTACAGCGGAGATTGGGCGACGCACAATATTGAACATGCTGTATCAGCTGTTTATGACATCCCACATGGTGGGGGATTAGCCATTATCTTCCCAAATTGGATGAAGCACGTCATTGATGTAAATCCAGAGCGTGCCAAACAATTAGCAATACGTGTATTTGGTGTTGATCCGGCTGGTAAAACTGACAAGGAAATTGGACTTGAAGGAATTGATAAATTACGTGAGTTCTGGAACAGCATTGGAGCGCCATCACGTTTAGCTAACTACGATATCAATGATGAAAAAATCGACTTAATGGCAGATAAAACGTTAACATTTGGTGAGTTCGGTAATTTCAAGAAGTTAAACAAACAAGATGTTGAGTCTATATTAACGGCATCATTATAAGAGCCAAAACCACTTGAGCGTAACATAATATGCTCAAGTGGTTTTTTCTTGTGTTCCTCCTTGTATTCGAATCATGTGCCCCTTTTAATTTCTTTAGAACATTATATTTTTCATCTGTAACATTTTAAAGCTATAATACAACTAATTATATTAAATAAAGGAGTACCACCATGAACGTATTAATAACTGGCGCAGCGGGCTTTATCGGCTTTCATACTGCTAAACGACTACTAGAGTCAGGCTGTGCAGTATGTGGTGTTGATAACTTAAATGAATATTATGATGTGAAATTGAAAAAAGCACGCTTACAGGAGTTGCAGCGGTTTGGTCAATTTACGTTTATTCATGCAGATATAATAAATGAAGCTGCTGTAACAAAGCTATTTAATGAGTATAGATTTAGCTATGTTATTCATCTTGCTGCTCAAGCTGGTGTTAGATATAGTTTAGAAAATCCGAAGGCATATATCGATAGTAATATAACAGGATTTTTACATATTTTAGAAGCATGTCGTAGGAGTGAGATAAGACACCTTGTTTTTGCCTCATCAAGCTCAGTATACGGAGCGAATCAGAAGATTCCATTTTCTGAAGAAGATGTAGTCGATCAACCGATTAGTGTGTATGCTGCTACAAAGAAATCAAATGAATTAATGGCGCATACATACAGTCACTTGTACAAACTCCCTGTAACAGGATTACGATTTTTTACTGTATATGGTCCATGGGGACGGCCGGATATGGCATACTTTTCATTCACAAAACGAATTATGGAAGGAAAGTCAATTCAGCTTTTTAATTATGGCGACATGTTACGTGATTTCACATATATTTCTGATATAGTGGATGGCATTGAAAAAATATTGGTAAAGCCCCCTCTTAATAATGAGAGACATAGTCAGGCTCCCTATGCTATATATAATATCGGTCACAATCAACCAGTTAAATTAGCTGATTTCATAGAACTTCTGCAAGCATTGTTAGGCCGAGAAGCTGTTATAGAGCATTTACCAATGCAGCCAGGTGATGTGTATGCTACTTATGCTAATATAGAAAACCTCAATCGTGCAATCGGATTTCAACCGACCACCTCTATTGAAGAGGGATTACACCACTTTGTAAGCTGGTATAAGGATTTTTATGAAACAGAATTTAAATAGTGAAAATTTAAGAGGCTGTCCCAAAACTAACGTTTTGGGGCCTTTTTTTGAGTAAAGAATTGCATTGTACCTTGATGTTGATTTCCGCTTCATTGCTCACGCTATTTATGTGTAAGCAATACCTCGTAGCTTATTTAGACATTTGTACTCTCTGAAAGCCCTCTGAGTAGGAATAAACTCCTATATTCATAAATTATTTTCGAAATTTAAGGAAGATATGGTAGTTATATAAACATTGTTAATTTAGTAAATTTAAAATACTACCTGATGTTTTTTAATTACTTTCCTCGGAGGTGGATTAGTCTATATACATAAAAGTTTGTTAATTAAAGAAATTAGATGTCTAGATTTAGTCAGTCAAATTAAATATGAATAATTGAATGAGAGCTTTAGTTTTGTATGAGGGTTTTATCTTACATGGAAGGAAGATGAGCGAAAATTATAAGCGTTAGTTTTTCTACATAAACATTCCTTAATTTAAATAGTTTAGTTTAATCCGCAATAAGGCTCATAATATATATGCACAAGGAGATAAAAGTAATGAAAACATTACGTATGAAAATATTATCTGGTTTTATTGCAGTACTGTTACTGTTAGCTATTGTATCAGGACTAGCATTATATATTATTAATCAAGCAAATAACACGACGGAAGACATCATAACAGATGATCTTGTTGAGTTCAGCATCTATAATAAATTACAATTCAATGTAGCTGATAGAATAGGGCTTATGAGAGGGTATCTTGCATATGGCAACGAAGAGTTAATGATTAAATATTATCAATTAACGAACGAAAGTATAGCTTATGAAAAACAGCTATTAGAGCGAACAGACGACGCCAACTATGAACTAATAAAAGACATCGTGGACTCAAGTGTTATATGGGGGAATAAACTTGATGAGGTATTTAAAACGTATGAAAAAGACCCACAATTAGCTTTAAAGCTAGGTGCCGGGGCGAGGAAGTCCACGGAGGAATTAATGGGGAAAATCGGTAATCTTATAGCTTTAGAACAAGAAGACATTGCAACATCAGGGCAAGCCATTATGGACAATGGTAAATCTTCTACATTAATTATTTTAATAGTTGCTCTTATATCGGTTGGAATTGGGATATTTTTAGCGATGTTTTTAACACAAATGATTGTTAAACCAATAACAGCGGTAGTTAAACGTGTAGGGATGATTGCGGATGGAAATTTACATGGTGACGAACTTGCTGTTAATTCAAAGGATGAAATCGGAACACTAACGATAGCTATTAACAAAATGGTACTCTCTTTACGAAGTTTAATAGGCGAAGTAAGTGAGAATGCAGCTAATTTAGCTGCAAGCTCTGAGGAAATTTCTGCGAGTACCGATGAAATCTCTAGAGGTAGTCAACAACAAGCGGATGAAGCTAGTAACTCGTCCGAAATGGTAAGAGATATGGCAAAGGCTATTAAAGAAGTATCGCTTAATGCAGAACAAGCAGCAAGTGCTTCGGAGACTACCGTAGATGCGGCTATGCAAGGTGGAAAACTTATTGTGGACACAGTAAATGGTATGGATGCAATAAGTATCAAAATAAACGAGTTATCTAGTAAATCTGTACAAATTGGAGAGATTGTTGAGGTTATTGATGATATTGCTGAACAAACCAACTTACTCGCCTTAAATGCGGCCATTGAAGCGGCAAGAGCCGGAGAAGCTGGAAAAGGATTCGCGGTAGTGGCAGATGAGGTTCGGAAGCTAGCAGAGAGAAGTAGTAAAGCAACGAAAGAGATATCAGCACTTATTCTAACCATTCAAACGAATACGGATGAGTCAGTAAATGTTGTGAGTAAGGGGAACGAATTAGCTAAAAAAGCAGGAAGTGCGTTTGAGGAGATAGTGAACTTAGTGAAAAAATCGGCTAATAAAGTTAGTGAAATTGCTGCAGCAAGTGAACAACAAGCTGCTCAATCATCATCAGTTCAGCTAGCGGTTGAGAATATTGCAGCCGTTTCAGAACAGACTGCAGCGAGTGTTCAAGAAACAGCTGCTACGGCAAATGATTTAGCTAAGATGGCCGAAAAGTTAAATGAATTAGCTAGTAAGTTTAGATTGTAGACAAAAAATTCTTAAGGAAAGTATGCTACCAAATAGTATACTTTCCTTTTGTTTTCGTACGACCTTCAATATTGAACTTGCTTAAAAACACGTGATATGATTGGGGTTCCATCCCAAAGTATTTCAGTCACAGCTCGTCTTGCTAGTAGCTCAGGCTTTTGTAATAATGAGAAAAAGTTTTCTTGACTTAGCTCTCCTAGATTATGCTTTGAACATAATCGCTCTAAATATGAATGTCGTTTGCTAGTAAGTTTTTTTGATTCATTTGTTCCACCATCGGAAAACTCATATAGTACGCTCGCCCGAGGTAGCCGTTTAACTTTAAATCGTTCTGAGACAGTAAGAATAAAATCCCAGTCCCAATAGTTGTACATGTCTTCAGAAAAAGGCCCGATTTTGTTATGTATGTCTTTTTTATATAAACAGCCTGACGAGACAAAAGTAGAAAACGTACGCATAAGCGCTTTATCGTATTCATAAGCAAACACAATGCGCTTCTTTGGATAACGTGTCCCATTTTTTGACTCATAATTGACAATCTCCACATCTGTATATATAAGGTCATTGGTCCCAAGCTGTTCCCAAGCTACCTCAATATGATCAGATAGTAAAAGGTCATCGTCATCACAGAGTAATATATATTCATACTTAGCGTGTGAAAGACCGACATTACGTGCATGTACATGTTTTTTGTTTTCTGGTAAATCAATCAGTGTAATATTAAGTTCAGGATATAAAGCCACAATGTGCGATATTGATGAACCACAATCATTCACTATAATTACTTCAAATAGCTTAAAGGTTTGTAAAAATAAACTTTGTAATAATTCTGCAAGCTCATTAGGTCTATTATATGTTGGAATTATGACTGAAATCATATATATGCTCACCTCTCATTTTTAGTGTATAAGGATGTAGATGGATTAGGCAAGCTATAAAAGTATGTTACAAATATTTGTAACCGAATAGTGTTTGATTTTCATCCTTAGTGTCTACTAAATGTTAATTTTTTACTATTTGAAGGGCGACAAGTTAAACTGACATGATTTTTTCATAACTGTAAGCCTTTACATGTTGAAATGCACCTTGCTTTATAAAATCTGTTTCGGTAAAGTGAAAGTGGTACCAAACATAAATGGAGGGTATATCAAAATGACTCACATTAAATTTGACTATACGAAAGCGTTAAGCTTTTTCGGTGAACACGAAATTACATACTTACAAGACGCAGTAAAAGTAGCGCATCATGCATTGCATGAAAAAACTGGCGCAGGTAATGACTTCTTAGGATGGATTGATCTACCTGTTAATTATGACAAGGAAGAGTTTGTACGTATTCAAAAATCTGCAGAAAAAATCAAGTCTGATTCTGATGTATTACTAGTTGTTGGAATCGGAGGCTCATATTTAGGTGCACGTGCTGCGATTGAAATGCTTCAGCATAGCTTCTACAACGAGCTAACAAAGGAACAGCGTAAAACACCACAAATCATCTTTGTTGGAAACAACATCAGTTCTACATATATGAGAGATGTAATGGACTTGCTTGAAGAGAAAGACTTCTCTATTAACGTTATTTCAAAATCTGGTACTACGACAGAGCCAGCCATTGCATTCCGTATTTTCCGCAAATTACTTGAAGAAAAGTATGGTGTAGAGGAAGCCCGCAAGCGTATTTATGCTACAACGGATAAAGCACGTGGTGCTCTAAAAACTTTGGCGACAGAAGAAGGCTACGAGTCTTTCATTATTCCTGATGATGTAGGTGGACGTTATTCTGTTTTAACGGCTGTTGGTTTATTGCCAATCGCAGTAAGTGGAGCAAACATTGAGGACATGATGAAGGGTGCAGCGGATGCACGTGAAGCTTTCAGTTCTTCAGAATTAATGGAGAACGCTGCGTATCAATATGCTGCCGTTCGTAATGCTCTTTATAACAAAGGCAAAACAATTGAAATGCTCATCAATTACGAGCCAGGCTTACAATACTTTGCTGAGTGGTGGAAGCAGTTATTTGGTGAAAGTGAAGGAAAAGACCAAAAAGGTATTTTCCCATCTTCAGCAAACTTTTCAACTGACTTACACTCATTAGGTCAGTACGTACAAGAAGGTCGTCGTGACATTTTTGAAACAGTGTTACAGGTGAAATCTGTTCGTCACGAGCTAGTACTTGAAGAAGCAGCAAGCGATCTAGATGGTTTAAATTACTTAGCTGGTAAAACAGTTGAATTCGTTAACACGAAAGCATTCGAAGGTACATTACTTGCTCACACAGATGGTGGCGTACCAAACTTAATTGTAGAACTTCCTGATATGAGTGCTTATACATTCGGGTATGTCGCGTACTTCTTTGAAATAGCTTGCGCGATGAGCGGTTACTTACTAGGCGTAAACCCATTCGACCAACCGGGTGTGGAAGCATATAAGAAAAACATGTTCGCTCTACTTGGCAAACCAGGATTTGAAGAATTAAAAGCTGAATTAGAAAAGCGTTTGAAATAATTATTGAACGAAAAAAACACCGCTCTGGCGGTGTTTTTTTAATCTAGATTTGAGTAAAGCTTAATAAATGCAGTCTCATTGTTCAACTACAAACCATAATTTACGCATAAATGCTTGGATTTTGCGCATAAACTCCAGAACTTTACGAATAACCCACTCTAATTTAAGGATAAGCTACAGAAGTATACGCATAAATCACAGAATTTGGCGCATAAAGCCCAAAAATTGGCGCATAAAGCCTGAAATCTCGCGCATAAACCTCGAAAATTGGCGCATAAACCCTGAAATTTCACGCATAAATCAATTTCCACAAAAAACTAGCCGCTTTTTGGCTCTTTGGGGACGGTTCTCATGCTGCCATGGCAACATGAGAACCGTCCCCAGTTTGCATGTAACGTGTTTGTGTGGGTAACCCTATGTATATGTAGAAGGGAGGCAGCAAGATGAGAACGATCCAATCAAAAATAGACGGACAAGTATTTAAACTTCACCATCTCGAGGCGAAGCTGAAACCACTAGGGTATGACATAGGAAGTAACTGGGAATATGATCATGGCTATTTTGATTATCAAATTAATAATGATGATGAGAGGGCTGGGTATATTTATTTGCGTGTGCCATTTACAGCTGTCGATGGACAGCTTGATTCAGACGGCACTTCTGTTAAGCTAGGTACCCCCTTTCTACTTGCCCACACATATCAAGAAAGCTTAGATGACCAAGCGTTGATTGGTAATATTTCAGCATCTTTTAATCAGTTTCAAGAACCTAAAAATAAGGATGCTCGCGTTCCGAAAAATTATTTAGAAACGGCTGGTGAGCTAGTATCTGAGTTAGAGGCCGTTTTACTTAATGAATAATGGCGATTAGCAAGTCATGCTCTTCAATTTTAAAAGAAGTAGGAGGATTCACATATGTGGATGCTCCTCTTTTTATGCCAAGTATAAGACTGCTTTCGTTTTGTAGCATCTCATGCGTTACGTCAAGAAATGTTGCTCCGATTAAAGCAGTAGGAGCTTCTTGCAAACAAACCTTACTATCTTTTACTTCTTTCAAAAGATTAAGCAGTGAAGGGGATGTGCCATGGGATAATACGTTATTGATCATAACAAAGCTAGAAAGTAAGTTTGTTTCTACAATCTGATCAGCACCTGCACGCTTTGCATTAGCGAGCTGATGCGATGTTAAAATTTCTGCAATACAATACACATTCTCTTTTAATCCTTTAACAGCAAGGATGGTTAACACTGTTTGCATATCGGCTGCTACTTCATCTTTACTTTGATCCGCGGTAATGAGTACCATCGATGCAGCTTGAATATTTGCTTTTTGGATAACATCATCTCGTGTAGCATCCCCTTTTATAAAATGAACGCCTTTTGATGCGTAAGGGTTTTCTTTCAAAGAAGCATCTATTAAGACGATTTTAACTGGCGGTGTCTTTGTAAGAAGCTCATCAATCGTACCTTTCGTTCTCTCATTCCAGCCTACAATGATAATTTGTTCATTTCCTTTGTATGCTGTTTCTCCTTTTAAAAATAACTGCTGATTTGTGGCTGCTATACCTGAAATGGAGGCAAAATAGGCTGTGATAAAGCCTGTCCCTAGCAGGATAAGCAACATAGCAACTATCCGCCCGACAACTGATGTCGGCACATAATCCCCATACCCTACTGTCGAAACAGACACTAGCGCCCACCAAACCCCATCAAATAACGTCGGGAATGTGTCTGGTTCTATAAAGTGCAGCAGTGTACCAAATATAATGATAAGTGAAAAAGCGATGGCAAGAATTTGAACTAATAACGGAGAACGGTAATAAATAATTCTCGCATAGTTATACACCTTCATCTACCTCATCTGAAGCTAATAATGATAGTACTTCACGAATGATAGAATTAATTTTCTTCGCTATTTTATCTTCTCCGTAGCGGTTAATCGCCTTCTGAATAATCTCGGTAACATCATCATCGTACACAATTAATTGTTTATCTTCTTCCGATTCATTGTACAACCCTATAAAAGCGTCGAGCCCTTCGTTCATCTTATCGATGGCATCACTTAAAGCCTGTTTTTCTACATCTGATAATTTCATATTTGTCACCCTTTTAAATCGTATATATATGTAGTGTGGCTCAATTGGAAATGATTATTGCATAATCGTTTGTAAAATTGCAAAACTATGGAAGATAACATTAATGGGAGGCACTATAAAATGGATGTAAATCGTGTAAAACAAATTTTGTCTTCACCAGCTAATATTGATGTGAAATATCACGGCGTATCCGTTTGGATTGACGGTGTGAATGAAGAGGGTACAACCGCTTCTGTACATATGCGAGGCAACCACAATGATAAGCGTGATGTTGCTATTAGTGAACTAACAGAGGACTAGCAGGATGAGATGAGGTAAGCAAATTGTTGCTTACCTCATTCTTTATTTTGATTTATTAATTTTATCTTCTGAAAAGACACTACAATCTATGTTTCCAATATTAAATAAGTAAGTAGTATAATCGGCTGATTTCAATTACGAATATTTATTATTTTTTGGTAAAAAATACAGATAATTCTACATCGCGAAAGGACGTTTGTGAGTGGATGTAAAAGAGCGGAGGCTTATCTTTATTGGCCTACTTGCAGTTGTGTTATTTGTGTCTCCCTATTTTATTCTCGGAGACAATGCAAAAATGCGTGTACATGATAACTTAGATTCAAATATTGCTTGGTATAGGGTGTTGGCTGAGAGCGGGGAGCTGTTAGGGTCTGTCAATGCCACAATTCCGCAGGTTATAAACGGGATACCAAGAAATACTTATGGAACAGAATTCAGTGGCATTGTATGGCTACATGTGTTGTTTCCATCAGTCATTGCTTACGGACTTAGTCAGCTTATTACGAGAATGTTTGCTTTTTTAGGTATGTATCTACTATTAAAGCATCATTACGCAAGGCAAGAAAAACTTGCCTGGGTTCGTGTCGGAGTAGCTGTTGCCTTTGCTTTTACACCATTTTGGCCATCTGGCATGCTAAGTACACTAGGGATGCCACTGGCATTATGGGCGTTTCTCAATATTAAAACTGGGAAGCGTACTGTTATTAGTTGGATTACTATAACACTATTGCCTTTGTATGCAAGCATTGTACTTGGCTTTTTCTTTTTTTTAACGGCAATAGGGGTGTATTGGCTTGTCGATGCCATACTAAACAAACGAATCAATATTCGCTGGCTTTCTGCCATTATATACATGACTTTACTATTCATGGCGGTTGAATATCGCTTAGTATATTCATTGCTTTTTGAGACAGAACCAACAAGTCGCGATGAGTATTTTCATGCACGCTTAACATTTTGGCACTCTGTTCGCTTAAGCTTTAAAAATTACGTGTTAGGTCATACGCATGTTCATACCATTCATGGTCTTGTTATTTTACCGCTTTCCATATTGTCGCTATTTATTGTTGGAAAGAAACGTGCGTGGCAGCATGAAAGGTTGTTTGTCGTGTTGCACATCATAAACGCTGTCCTATCTATATGGTATGCTTTTTGGTTTTATAAAGGCTGGTTACCTTTAACAGAACGCTTTGACATTCTTGATAAATTTAATTTTGCAAGATTTCATTTTCTTCGTCCGCTCATTTTATATGTACTATTTGCTTTGTCTTTAAAAATTATTGCATCTGTTGGGCGATCTTGGAGGCAAACCGCTATTACTTTCTTAGTAGCACAAATCATTATTTTAATCGCTTTTAATGAGCAAATATATTATCGTAAGCAGCCATCTATCGGAGAGTTTTACGCCACTGAGCAATTTGAAGAAATCCGTGACTATATAGGACAGCCTCTCCCATCATATCGCGTAGCTAGCATTGGTATTCATCCCGCTATCGCACAATATAACGGCTTTTACACAATAGATACGTATAATAACTTTTATCCTCTCTCGTACAAGTATGAATTTAGAAAGATTATTGCTGCGGAGTTAGAGAAAGATAAGAAGCTACGTACGTACTTTGATGAGTGGGGCGGAAGATGCTACATATTTGTCGATGAATTAGGAAAAAAATATATGTTTAAAAAAACATCCAAGAAAAAAATTAAAAACTTAGAGCTAAACATATCCCAATTTTATAAAATGGGAGGTCGTTACATTTTTGCCGCTGTCCCGATAGAAAATGCGAAGGACAACCAACTGCAATTAGATAAAGTATTTGAGTCATCAAACTCTGCGTGGAAAATCTATTTGTATAAAGCTCTTCCGGAGTAATACTTACTAGGAGGATACATCATGACAAGTCCAGCTTTAGTTATTGTAGTTCCTTGCTACAACGAAGAAGAAGTACTCCCCTATACCATTCCGGCATTAAAGAACCGGCTGACACACTTAATAGAATTCGAAAAAGTAAATAGTGACAGCTGTATCTTATTTGTGGATGATGGAAGCCGTGATCGGACATGGTCGCTCATATATAAAGCTAGCCTAGATGATAAACACGTAAAAGGCTTGAAGCTTGCTCGCAATGTAGGACATCAACATGCGTTATTGGCAGGTGTAGATGCTGCTGTCTCTATTGCTGATTGCGTAATTACTATTGATGCTGATTTGCAAGACGATATTCGTGTCATGGATAAGTTTGTTGATGCGTTTATGGCAGGACATGATATTGTCTATGGTGTGCGTGAAAAGCGTGATACAGATACATTGTTCAAAAAAACAACAGCTCTTGCGTTTTATCGGTTGCTTCGGAAGTTAGGGATTGAGGTCATTCATAATCATGCGGATTATCGGCTGATGAGTAAGCGAGCTGTAGTCGCTCTTCAGGAGTATACAGAAAGTAACTTGTTTTTACGTGGTATCATCCCGCTGCTTGGGTTTAAGTCTACAAAAGTGTACTACAACCGGCTTGTGCGCAAAGCGGGGGAAAGTAAATACCCTCTTCGCCGGATGCTTGGGTTTGCTTTAGATGGTATCACGTCCTTTAGTGTGGCTCCGATTAGGTTCATTTCATTTATTGGATTTTTATCATTTTTTAGCAGTATTTTATTTGGTGTATATTTCTTGTTCTTGAAATTTAGTGGCCAAACGCAAAGCGGGTGGACATCTCTTATCACGTCCGTTTGGTTGTTAGGAGGCTTACAGCTTATTGCAATTGGCTTTGTCGGTGAGTATATTGGGAAAATCTATAAAGAGACGAAGCGACGTCCGAGGTATGCTATTGATGTGGATTTACTTCGGTTAGGACGTCATGACAACAATTATCAACAACAAAATGTGTGGGTGACGGCCATCGAAAATCGCAAGTAGTAGCAACGTGTTGTCGCAAGTGTTTTACATTTGCATATTTAAAAATCTAGTATTAGGTGAGGAGAAGGCTTTGCAACGATTTAAAGGAAAGCTACCAATCATATGGATAAGTATATTTACATTGTGGGCCAAAACAACATTTGCTGTGTTTTATATTTTTCATATTCACACAGAGGATAGCTTACAAGTAGCAACGATATTAATTAATCCTTTGGCACCGTTGCTATTGCTTATGTCATTAGCTTTATTATTTGTTGGTAAGAAAAACGCGGCCTTCATAGCCATAGCGATTAATTTAGCTGTAACACTGTTATTGTATTTTAACATTGTGTATTATCGTTTTTTTAACGACTTTTTAACGATCCCGATTTTGCTTCAATCAAACAATGCTCGTGACCTCGGCATTAGCTTATGGAAGTTGTTAGAGCCTGTTGATATCCTGTTTTTTATAGATATTATAATAGCATTTTGGTTAAAAGGACGTATGAGAGCTGTACTTCTTTTTCGCCCTAAGGTCGGATTAAGTTTAGCCTGTATACTATTCTTCATTAATCTTACGACCGCTCATATTGACCGACCCGAGCTGTTAACACGTTCATTTGATCGACAAATGCTAGTGCGTAATCTTGGTATTTATAATTATGTAGTATATGATGTCCTTCTGCACGGTCAAACAAAGATTCGAAGAGCTGCCGCTAGTGAAAGAGACTATGATGAATTAAACAAGCACGTGCTATCGGATACGCCTGCAAACCCTGCATATTCTAGTATTGCTAAAGGTAGAAATGTGTTTGTTATTTCACTAGAATCAACACAAAGCTTTGTTGTGAATGAGTATGTAGATGAACAGGAGCTTACACCATTTTTAAATGATTTAATTACGGAAAAAGGTAGCTATTACTTTGATCAGTTTTACCATCAAACAAGTCAAGGAAAAACGTCGGATTCTGAGTTCATTATCGATAATTCTTTATATGGGTTACCACGAGGAGCCGTGTTTTTTACAAACCCTCAAAATAAATACAATGCACTACCAAAACGCGTCAAAGAGGCTGGATATACAACCGCGGTGTTTCATGCAAATAACAAAAGCTTTTGGAACCGCGATGTGATGTACCCAGCGCTTGGCTACGACCATTTTTTTTCGGAAATGTATTACACTATTACGAAGGAAAATTCAGTTGGATGGGGATTGAAGGATGCGGACTTTTTCATGCAGTCTCTTGAGTATGTAAAAAAGCTACAACAGCCGTTTTACGCAAAATTTATTACACTCACGAATCATTTTCCTTTTGCACTTGCTGCAAAGGATGAAATTATTCCTGAATGGAATTCTCCTGATGGGACTGTTAATCGTTATTTTACAACTGTTCGCTATCAGGATGAGGCGCTTAAGCAGTTTTTTGATGCGATAAAAGCAAGTGGATTGTATGATAATTCTATATTCATCATATACGGTGATCATTACGGCATATCAAAGAATCATAATAAAGCGATGAGTACGTTTTTACAAAAAGATATTACGGCGTATGAATATATTCAGTTGCAAAAAGTCCCGATGCTAATTCATGTTCCGGGGCTTGAAGAGACAAAGACCGTGTCAACAATTTCGGGACAAATTGATGTGAAACCAACGATTTTGAATTTACTTGGTTTAGAGCAAGGACATATACAATTTGGTACAGACTTATTTGCAAGCAATCGTGAAGAATTAATCATCTTACGTGATGGAAGCTTTATAAGTGATACATATGTATATACAAATAATCGTTGCTACAGCCATCGTACGTCAATGGAGACAAACATGCATTATTGTGAACCTTTTTTTGAACATGTAAAGGAAGAACTTGAATTATCTGATAAAATAATTTATGGGGACCTTTTACGTTTTGCAAATTGATTATATGTTAACTGGGGGAGCTTCATGAAAATTGATAAAGTAATTATACAAACACTTCAGATGCCTCTGAAGTTTGCCTTTGAAACGAGCTTAGGAAAGCTTGTTGAAAAAGACTTTTTACTCATTCGTCTTTATGCAGATGGAGTGGTAGGATACGGCGAAAGTGTGGCTATGCCATATCCTATCTATAACGAAGAAACAACAGGGACCGTTTTACATATGCTTGAGAAGTTCTTAATCCCAGCCTTGATGGGGCGTTCGATTGAGCATCCTGATGAAGTAAGTCAACTCTTTGCTTTTGTGCGTGGGAACCGTATGGCAAAAGCGGCGCTTGAAGGAGCAGTATGGGATGCGTACTGTAAACAAAAAGGCATTTCATTAGCGCGGGAGCTTGGGGGGACTCAATCGGAAATAGCCGTCGGTGTCAGTTTAGGGATTGAACCAACAGTCGATAAACTTTTAGAAAAAATAGACGGTTATGTGAGAGCTGGCTATAAAAAAATAAAAGTAAAAATCAAAAAGGGTTGGGATATAGAGGTAATTCGTACCATCCGTGAAGAGTTTGGCTATGATTTGCCATTGATGGCCGATGCCAATTCTGCATACAGCCTAGACGATATAGATCATTTACAGCAGCTTGATCCATTTAAGTTAATGATGATTGAACAACCTCTTGGTCACGATGATATAATCGACCACGCCAAGCTGCAAGCACAACTATCAACACCTATTTGTTTAGATGAAAGCATTCTTTCAGCTGAGGATGCTCGTAAAGCGGTTGAGCTAGATGCATGTCGCGTTGTAAATATAAAAATTGGCCGTGTAGGAGGCATTTCAGAAGCGAAAAAGGTACATGATGTTTGTGCCGCTGCTGGTATACCTGTGTGGTGTGGCGGCATGCTTGAGGCGGGTGTGGGTCGCGCGCACAATATTGCCATTACATCATTGAGTCATTTTACAATCGCAGGAGATACATCCGCATCCAATCGCTATTGGCATGAGGATATTATTGCTCCAGAAGTCATATTATCACGCCCTGGAATGCTTGCTGTTCCAGAAGGAGCGGGTATTGGGTACGAGCTTAATGAAAAGGTTATAGCTAAGCATGTAGTGGCTGAGCGAATCTTTGAATGAAGTTTGCGACTTAGTTAGTTGGTATAGCGCGTGAAATAGGGTATCCAGTGGGCAAGTTAGCTTTTCCGACGCACGCTGCGTCAGCGCGCAAGTTAAGGCCTCTTGCTGCTAGTTTTGTGGTTTACTGCATTGAGTAGTCTTTCTTTGATGAGTAGGTTCTTACATTTATATTTTTATAGATAAAAGGAGCGTTAGGTTACAATGCTAGATAAAGTGAATAGTTGGGTTAAAGCTAACAAGCAGCGAGTGCTTGCAACACATGATTTTTTACATACACATGCTGAGGTAAGCTGGAAAGAATTACACACAACAGATTTTTTACAAAAGCAACTGAATAGCTTGGACATTGAATCGTTGACATTTGAGGAGCACACAGGTGTAGTGGGACTGTGGGGCGACAGTCAGTCCGCGAAAAAAATCGGTATACGTGCCGATATGGATGCTTTGTGGCAGCTTGTTGATGGTTCGTGGCAGGCTAACCACTCGTGTGGCCATGATGCGCACATGACTATGGTGTTATACGCCATCACTTGCTTGAAAGAATGTGGCTATACACCGCCTGGGCAGGTGAAAGTTGTATTTCAGCCAGCTGAGGAGACGGGAAATGGGGCAAAGGCCATTTTAAAACGCGGGATTCTAGATGATTTGGATGCTCTTGTAGGCATTCATGTCCGTCCCATTCAAGAAATGTCGTATGGAAAAGCTTCTCCTGCCATTTATCATGGAGCCACAACATTAATGAAGGGGCGTATCTTCGGTGTACAGTCCCACGCTGCACGTCCTCACCTTGGCGTGAACGTTATTGATTCGTTCGCCGCTATCGTGGCAGCCGTGAATGCTATCAAATTAGATCCAACTATTGCATACTCGGCTAAGGTAACGACTGTTCGTGCTGGCAGTGACAATATCAATACTATCTCTGATTTTGCTGAATTTGGAATTGATCTACGTGCGCAAACGAATGAGGCGATGGAGCAGCTTGTTACCAAGGTGACAGACGCGATTGTCGCAGCTGGAGCAGCGAATGGTGCAAAAGTAGAGTATGAGATTGCCGCAACCATGGTTGCAGCTGAGCCTAATGAAGGAATGGAGAAATTAGTAAGTACGGTTATCACGGAGGTTCTTGGAAGTGATGCGCTCGTTGCGCCACCTGTAACACCTGGTGGTGAGGACTTTCATTTCTACGCTACAGAACTACCACATATTCAAGCGACATTAGTCGGGCTTGGAACGGATTTGGCACCAGGCTTACATCATCCGAATATGACATTCAATAGAGAGGCTATTTTGGATGGTGTGAAAATATTAGCATTAACGCTAGTAAAATGGTTTGAAGAGCAAGGGAAGTAAGCTGATGCTGAATTTACCGACCACCCCGCAGAAAGCGAAGCGCAATGTAGCGGAAATTCAACAACTATGTTGTACAGAGGCGTAAAACAAAAGCAGAAGGTGTATTTTTCGTACCTTCTGCTTTTTATTCATCGATAAATCGTTGTTCAAACTGTGACATCTCCACACTACGTAATTTAATGAGCTGAAGTGTAATTTGATGACGTAAATCTTCTTCACTCGTAAAGTGAAGTGTAACGATAGAGCTGTAATCGGTATAGGCGCTGTATACCTTCAATTCGACTGTGCTGTCTGTAAGCTCTAGAATCTTGTAAAATGGATGCTCCCATTCAAAAAATATGTTTGAAATCAAATCGTTTGTCATGTTATCCCCCATATTTAGTGTGGTTACCTTATTTTACCCTTTTATAGAAAAATTGTGTATGGTTTTTAGTGATTTAATATTAGCCGGGAGATAGTAAGTACAATTAATCTCGAATTATACCAACGCTTGATCGAAAAATAGCGCCGTATTCCCTTTCAAAATCGTCGATTTAGTTGGAGAGGTAGAGGTTCATCTGGAGAGAACTATTTTTTAGTATGCTTCCTTTTTTATTTATTAAATTTAGAAACTAATAATGAATGATTTTGTACTTAACGAAATGCATGTGAAAAAAGGTCAGCTTTTACTGACCTCTCTGTTTTTAATAATCCTTACTAACTCTTTGTTCTTGTTTTTTTAAGGCAAGTTCTTCAAGACCGTTATGTGCAAATTCTACATCTGTTTTTGGTAACGCCTTGTTATTTTTAATTTCTTTGTTCTTCTTTTTTGACATGCTTTCACCTCTTTTTAATTTTTTGTTCGAAGTAGATACCTTGAAAATGGCATCTATACCTATTTATTTTGCTTTCTTTTTCGGGAAGCTATGCCTGGAAAGTCTCTTTTTTCAAATGCCACCGCCGTTTGGTCGGTAGTTCATTTATAAAAAGATATATGAACAATCGAGCTCGTAAATGTAGACTAAGTTTGCATACTTACGATTTAACTTCAATAATGTCCCGTACTGGAATGGATTCATCATTAATAGTAATACGTTGCTGATAAGCATCTAACTTAGTTACGATACCATTAATGGTAATGGGATGGTATTCATCGAATAGTACTATAGTGACTGGTGTTTGGAGTTCGTATGAGTCTAGCAATGCTCGTTCTATTTCCTGCTGCTTATCTTCATCAAGCAACGGTCGTTTTCTTTTCTCAATATGTGCTAAATGATGAACAAACTCTTCCTTATGTTCAGGTAGCATCATACGGGAGCTTTCCCATATTCCGTTCCCAATGAGCTTTTTCATATATGCGGGGAAGAGGTCCCCTTCACTCCTTTCTCTTACGTAGTCGTAAAGCAGCAATGCAATGCAATGTGCGTACTTTAAGTAAAGACAGTACCCCACAATATTCACTGAATGCTTTCTTCCACTTGTTTTATTTATAATGCCCGCCAATCTTTTGCGTGCGGTCTTTTAGTTGGCTTGCTGTTTTCAAAGAAACAGCGCGCATAATGGCTGTGTCTCCGTACTTTTGTTTAATTAAATCTGTTGTTCGTTCCAATTCGCGATATGTTTCGCGTTGATCAAAAAGCATGAGCTGGTATTCGTTATCTAGTTCAAGCTCGGTGAGAGATACGCCGATACGACGAATCGGATAGTGTTGCCAATGCTCCATAAATAGCTTTTTTGCTACCTCGTAGACGATGTTAGTCGCATTTGTGGGACACGCCATTTTCACTTGGCGATGGAAGCCTTGTGGATTGTTAAAGTCGGCTCCTTGGCAGCCCACGCTGACAACCCAGCCCATTTTGGATTTATTTCGACATCTGTTACACACTTGCTCTGTTAATTCGAGCAGGACGATTAGAATGTCCTCTAATGTTTTATAATCGCGAGGCAGTGTCATTTGATGGCCAACGCCTTTTTGGCTGTTATGTGTTTGGGGGGTTACCGCGGAATTATCAATACCGTTAGCAATTTGCCACAACACACGTCCGTTGACTCCCCAACGTTTTTCGAGCAATGGCAAGGGTGTTTTCGCTAATTGACCAATGGAGCTAATGCCCATGCGGATAAAATGCTGTGTCATTCTTGATCCAACCATGAACATTTTTTGAATGGGCAGTGGCCAAAGCACGGATTGCAACTCGTCTTTTTTTAGATAAAAAACCCCTTCTTTATTTTTTTTAGCAAAATTATCACACGCCATTTTAGCTGTGACTTTTGAGTAACTAATGCCGACACGAATGTATACGCCTGTTTCATTCCACACCTTTTGTTGCATTGCTTTCGCAATTGTTAATGGGTCCCCGAATAGTCGCTGACTACCTGTCACATCGATAAATTGCTCATCTATGGAATACGGCTCCACTAAGTCAGAAAACGTTTGGAAGATCCGGGAAATTTGTAGTGATACACGAATATAGTCTTGCATACGTGGACGTACCACAATCGCTTCGGGGCATTTACGCAATGCTTCACCAAGTGGCTCCGCTGTCGTGACTCCATATGCTTTGGCGAGTGGGCAAGCAGCTAGTATAATACCACTTCGCCGCTTTGGATCACCTGATACTACAAGAGGTTTGTCACGATATTCAGGATGAGCTGCTTTTTCAACACTAGCGTAAAATGATTGACAGTCTGCTAGCATAATGATGCGCTCGTTTGACATTTCTTATCGCTCCTTTGGTACGTGTAAATAGCTACTCATTTTTATAACCACTTCAGCCTTCAATAAGCGCCATAGCATCTCGAAACTATGGTGATAGCCCCGGCATACATACGCTACTTGAATACCATTTTCCGTTCGTGATTGCTCATATATTTTAATGCCGATTTTCCGTAACATAGCTTTTATGCTAGTTAAATCTTTAATAATTTGTTGCTGAATGCAGTGTAGCTGCTTTATATATAACGGTAGTAATTTCAGCTTCATGTTAGGTAAACGTTCTATTTCATGGTCGAGTACAGTTAGCAAAATGGATAACACAATATAGTCCTTAACCATCTGTTCCTCATCTTTTGAAAGTAAGGGAGAATGATGGGACATGTGGTTCACACAGCTCGCTTCCTTACAGTTGCAGCTAGAACATTTTTAAGCGCAAATATTCGAGGTGCACGCTTTGTATAACAATACGCATACAGCCGTTCGTTTTTGATCTCCCGAATAGTAATAGTGCGTTGCGACAACCGATTGAGGCGGTCCATATAAATAATGTCTAGCTGTTGTCCTATATGTTTTTCAAATAATACAAGCATGTTCATCCCTCCTGCAGGAACGTTAGTTCGTATTAATATTATATACCGAACATACGGTCTATATGCAAGTGGAAATTTGTGTAGGTTGCTCATGTGTGTGAAAGCGATATAATGGAGAAAAAAGGAAGTGGGAAAATGTGTGGTCGTTTTACATTAACTGTTACGCTTGAAGAATTGTTGATGCGGTATTACGATGCCAAATCCGTCACCCCTTTTCACACACCGCGATATAATATTGCTCCTACCGAAATGGTCACCGCTGTTATACACGATGGACAGACAAATCGAATTGGCGAGCTACGTTGGGGACTCGTTCCGTCATGGGCAAAGGATGATAAATTTGCGAGTAAGATGATCAATGCACGAAGTGAGACAATCACTGAAAAACCAGCTTTTAAGCGTTTAGTAGAGAAAAAACGTTGTATTATTCCTGCGTCAGGTTTTTATGAATGGAGAAAATTAGAGTCTGGTGAAAAGCAACCGTATAAAGTAACAATAAAGGAAGATTCAGTACTTAGTTTAGCTGGCCTGTATGATAGCTGGCTTGCTCCTAATGGACAAACCATTCATACCTGTACGATTATTACGACTGAGGCAAATAGGATAATGGCACCGATTCATGATAGAATGCCGGTTATTTTAAGTAGGGAATCTGAACAATTGTGGTTGAGCCGCGATAATCAAGATAAACAACAAATATTGTCGCTCCTTTGTCCCTACTCCTCTGAAAACATGGTGGTAACAACAGTACATAAAGAATTTTTTAAAAAGAACTTAGGATAAGAAAAATAACCTATATATGGTAAAAAAGGGCCAATTTTTTGACAATATAATACGTATGTCGAGGTGAGCCGAGTATATATTACAAGAAAAAGTAAAGTGAATATAGTGTAAAGTTAACAAATCAGTGCATAACACGTATAAAGTACCTATTTCATAATGGTTTGGGGAATGTTAAATTTTCAGAACATTCGACATAGTATTAAAGGAGAATAGTATATTATAACTATATGTTCGTTAAAAGAAACGTTCAGAAACACAATATAATAGGGGGCATATACGTGGAGAATGCAGTATTAAATCATAATACGTTGGATGAGGAATGGGTACTTTTAATTCTTGAAGCATTAAATGCAGGTATTAGTCCAAAAGAAATAGAAACGTTTTTTGCTGAACATAAAATTAATATAGTAGAGAAATAAATTTAATATAAATAACCTTGATGACATACACTTTCTTTCTTAATATGCTATAATTTTCTTAATTAGAAAAAGAAGGTGAGTACATAACATGATTGGGGATCGCTTGAAGAAGTACCGATTGCAAAAAGGGTTATCGCTGAGTGAGCTTGCTGAACGAGCAGGTGTAGCAAAGTCGTACATAAGCTCAATAGAGCGAAATCTTCAAACAAATCCATCTATCCAATTTCTCGAAAAAGTGTCGACGGTTTTAGATATACCGTTAAACTCGTTATTGTACGATGATACTGAAATGGATGATAATCTTGACCAAGATTGGTTAAAGCTTGTTAAAGATGCGATGGACTCAGGTGTCTCAAAAGATGAGTTTCGTGAATTTCTTGAGTTTAATAAGTGGAAATTAAGAAAAGAATAAGTAAAAGTAAAGTAAAAGTCAGGGAAGTTACCTGGCTTTTTCTTATGAAAGAATGAAGATAAATTTGTTGTTGGGTTACTCACCACAATGTATAATAGGTATAAAGACCTATTGCAAAGGGAGGGATGGAACATAGAAGTGTTCGTGGCAAGACAACCAATTTTTACTCTATCAGGTGAAGTGTATGGATATGAATTATTGTATAGAAGCAACGGGGTAGTGAATGCATTTTCAAATGCTGATGAGAATGTTGCGACAACGGATGTTATTATTAATAGTTTTTTAAATATCGGAATAGAGAAGCTATGTGAGGGGAAAAAAAGCTTTATTAATTTTACCGAAAAACTACTAAGTATGGAAATACCACAATATTTCTCGCCACATAGCTTAATTATAGAGATTTTAGAAACAATGACTATCACAGAAGAGAATTTGGAGATTATTGGCCAACTGAAGGAATTAGGCTATCAAATTGCTCTAGATGATTACAACATAAAAAATAGAGATATGCTACGTTTGTTAAAGTACGCCGACATTATAAAAGTCGACTTTTTAAATACAACCTTGGAAGAAAGGCGTGAAATTGAAGAGCTGGCTAGCCAATTTAATATTAAGCTTCTTGCCGAAAAGCTAGAAACTGATAAGGAATATAGACAAGCCGTGGAAGCTGGATATAAATACTTTCAAGGGTTTTTTCTTAGCAAGCCGTCTATGCATTCGTCGAGAGATATTCCACAATATAGCCATACATACTTTGTTATTATGGAAGCATTTGATAATGTGGACCCCGATATTGATTACATTGTAAGGATCATTGAACAAGATGTATCGCTTTCATATAGGCTGTTAAAGTTAATAAATTCGCCTGCATTAAAACCGCGTTATGAAATTAAATCTATTAAACAAGCTGTAGTGTTAATAGGATTAATAGAATTAAGAAAATGGATCTTCTTCCTGGCAATACGAGAGAGCTTTTTAAATCAAACGGTAGTCAATCAAGAAATAGTAAAGGAAAGTTTAATTCGCGCAAAATTTTGTGAACTATTAGCAACAGATATTAGTGTGCAAAAACATGAAAATTCTAGTTATTTTCTTGTGGGACTCATGTCATTAATGGATAAAATTATGAAGGCGAACTTTCACGAAATTTTATCGGATTTACCACTTACAGCTGATATAAAAGGGGCTTTAGTTGGTGAACTAAATACGTATCGAAAAGTATTAAATATCATCGAAGCAATTGAAAAGGCAGATTGGATTAAATTACAACAAGCTATTACAGCGCTAGATGTTAGTGAGGCTTGGGTACATCGCGCTTATAAAAATTCTATAAAGTGGTCGAACGAAATTAAAATATTTGAATGAATTTTACTAATTCTGTTGAAAAGGTTTACAAAATTGTCTTTACATGTTATACATGCCGTAGTTTACTAAGGGTAAAGGAGGCGAAAGTATGGCATTTTTTCGTGTGAATGGATACGACTTGTATTATGAATTACTAGGAGATCAAGATGCAAATGAATGTGTGATGTTTTTTAATGGAGTTATGACAACAACTGCTAGTTGGGCTTTGTACTATCCATTGTTTGAAAAACAGTACAAAGTATTGTTGCATGATTTTAAAGGGCAAATGAAATCGGATAAACCACTTGGACCTTATTCGTTTCAAGAGCATGCTTCTGATGCAATGGCGTTAATGAAAGAGCTTGGGATTGAGCGTGCACATTTCATCGGGACATCCTATGGCGCCCAAGTAGCGTTGCGATGTGCAATTGAGAATCCGGAAGTCGTGCAAAGTTTAGTTATCATTGATGGGACAAGTGAAATAGATGAAACAACAAAGCTATTTGTACAAGGTTGGAGAGAGCTTGCCAAACAAGGCATAGGTGAAAAATTTTTCTGGGGAGCCGTGCCATCACTGTACGGCAGTGAGTTTGTAGAAGCAAATCTTGAGTTTTTACATGAAAGAGCAACTATGTTAAACCAAATTGAAGCGGATTACTTTAAGGGACAAATGGCTTTATATGATACTTTTATTAACGATAGTAAGGTGACAGAGGAATTACATAAGGTTACATGTCCTACACTAGTTGTGTATGGAGAAGAGGACATTTTAACACCCCGTAAATTTTCAGAGATTATAGTAGAACATATACCGCAGGCCGAATTCGCTGTTATTCCTGGATCCGGGCATGTCACGATTTTTGAAAAACCGAATATCATCCAAAGCTTAATGCTTGGATTTGTTATGAAACAAAAATAGGTTGGCCGTAGCCAGCCTTTTTTTGTTAATAGAGAGTATCAAATTTTTTTCGAAACTTATGCTTTCCTAACGCATAAGTGCAACTACGCCTCTGTCTAAGCCTTAAGGCTCGCCAATCGGCGTGTTTTCTTTGTTGTACATTAGAAAGTGTAAAGTTTTGAGCCTAGATTAATTTCTGGCGGGGGCTAGTGTTGTTTCGCCTGCCTCCATGCGCATAAACCAACTGCTTTGTGTACGTATAAATTAGAGGTTTTTACGCATAAACCACAGAACTTTACGCATAAACCAGAGGGTTTTACGCATAAACCTCAAAAATTGGCGCATAAACCTTGAAATTTCACGCATAACCTTATAATCACAAACAATTTTTATAAAAAACTACCCGCTTTTTACGTCCTCTTACGATAGTCAGCCATTGATTGATATGGCTATCGCGCTTCCTGTGTCCTCTTGCTCTGCGCCGTTAAGTAGGGTTGCCTTCCATTTTTTCGTGTCGAGAGCAAAAGCTAATATTCTTTGGCTTCTGAAACTTTCAACTCCTATAGGTTGATTTAGCTATAGCTCAAACTAGATGTCGAGGAAAAGTAATCTGGATAATCTGTTATAATACCGTCTACGTGAAGGTTCGCTACCCGGTTGTATGCATCAACAGAGTTAATAGTCCAGACAAAGCTATTACAATCATGGGCTTTAATACGAGTTAATAAATCAGAAGATGCGATAAATTGGTTTGGGTTAATATATTTACAATATTTTGCCAATGTAGCTAATTTGGTGTCATCTAATGTAACAGACGTTAAAAAGCCAGTAGGAACGGCAGGAAGCAAAGAATGGAATTTTTTAATGGATTGAGCATCAAAGGATTGCACAATAATGGAGTGGTCACCTTGCTCATGTAAATGGTGCTTCTTCAGCTGATCAGCCAAGGCAGATTCAATGCCAGGGTATAATACAGGATCTTTTAGCTCGAGTAATAGACCAATCTTTCCAGCATATTTTCGTAAAAATTGCTGAAGTGTTGGGATAGTTTCTGTGTGATATAAGTATGGGTTAAACCAGCTACCGGCATCTAATCGGCGTATTTCTTGTAACGTCATATTCATAACAGTTCCATGTCCGTTGCTTGTTCTAGTAACCGTAGGGTCATGTATGAGGATGAGCTCGCCATCTTTTGTCATTTGTATATCAGCCTCGATGTAATCAGCCTGCTGCTCAATCGCTTTATTAAAAGCTGCAAATGTATGTTCAGGGGCATAGCCTGAAGCACCACGATGGGCAATGACCTTTGGTTTATGTGACGTTTTAAGCTGTGGAGGAACAGTATCTGTTATAAAAAAAATGATAGATAGTACGAGTAATAGAGCAAGATTCATGAAAGAGCCCTCCATTTGCAAAATAGGTACGCTTATACAATATGCGATTTTTTTCGGAAATGTATGGGCTATAATCATAAAAATCAGCGTTAAAAGAGGACAACACAGTGGAAAAACATAACAAGCACCCTCTTTGAGAGGGTGCTTGTGGGAAATTATAGTACAGCTCCACCATCTACACTTAATACGGTGCCTGTGATAAAGCGTGCTTCATCTGAAGCAAGAAAAGCGTATGCATTTGCAATATCTTCAGGATAACCAAGTGAACTAAGCGGTGATTTCGATTTCATCATCTCAAGTACTTTTTCTGGCATCTTTTCTGTCATAGGTGTCATGATAAAGCCAGGAGCGACAGCGTTTACACGAATATTAAAACGACCTAACTCTTTCGCCCATGTTTTTGCCATACCTATTACACCCCATTTTGTAGCGGCATAATTTGTTTGACCAAAGTTTCCATATAGACCGACAATAGAGGATGCATTTAGAATAACGCCACCTTGCTGCTCTTTCATTTGACGAGCAGCGGCTTGACCAACATTGAACACGCCTTTTAGATTTACATCAATAACACGATCCCATTGACTTTCTTCCATTTTTAAAAGCTGTGCATCTGCTGTAATACCAGCGTTATTAATAACGATGTCAACACGACCAAATTTTGCAACTGTATTTGCGATCATGTTATCCACTTGCTCACGGTCTGTTACATTAACGACCATAGCTACAGCGTTGCCACCAGCTTCTTCAATTTCTGAAACAGTCTTAGCAATATCCTCTTCATTTAAGTCAGCCACCACTACTTTTGCGCCTTCAAGAGCAAACTTTCTAGCAGTCGAAGCTCCAATACCACGTCCGCCTCCTGTTACGATAGCAATTTTGTCTTGTAATCTCATAAATTATTCCCTCCCAATTTTAAATCTCATATATTTACATGCAAGTTTCTTGCCAACTTTATAGGTTTGTATTTTGTTTAGTATGAAACACTCGTTTTAGTGCGATGAAGGTGTGGTTTGGTGCGATGAGCCCTAGTCTTAACATGCTGTTATCCTTTTTGTTAAGAGTTAGAAAAGAGGCCATTCAAGACTAATCGTCATCATCATAGGGTGTATGAAAAAGAGACACCTCTTTTTTAAAAGAAGGCTAGTCTTAGTTATGAAAAGTTGGCATATATTTTGCATGAGTAAAAGTGAATATAAAGAGGAGGGATTTCATTATGAGAGAAGTCGCTATTATTGGAGCAGTTCGTACACCGATTGGGAGTTTTGGGGGAGTGTTCAAAAATGTATCAGCCGTAGATCTTGGTGTAGTAGCAGCAAAGGAAGCAATGACTCGTGCAAATGTGACACCAGATATGATTGATGAAGTGTTAATTGGGAATATTTTGTCTGCGGGGCTCGGACAGAATGTGGCAAGACAGGTTGCCATCCATGCAGGAATACCAAATACCACACCTGCTATGGCAATTAACAAGCTGTGTGGATCTGGTCTTCGTACGGTATCTATGGGAGCGCAATTTATCATGCTAGGTGATGCTGATGTAGTGTTAGCTGGTGGTATTGAGAGCATGAGCCAATCTCCATATGTGATGCCGGGTGCTCGTTGGGGACAACGACTGGGAGAAGGAAAGCTTGTTGATACGATGGTGTATGATGCTTTAACTGATGTGTTTGATCAAACTCATATGGGTATAACAGCAGAAAATATTGCAGAAC
Source organism: Bacillus sp. HMF5848 (assembly GCF_003944835.1). Taxonomy (GTDB): domain Bacteria; phylum Bacillota; class Bacilli; order Bacillales; family HMF5848; genus HMF5848. Next base: position 3,473,407 of record NZ_RWIV01000001.1, on the reverse strand, counting down.
AATGGGGTCTTTCACGCGAGGAACAGGATGCATTTGCAGCGGAAAGTCAGCGCCGCGCCGAGGTAGCGCAGAAGGCAGGCCGTTTCCAAGATGAAATTGTGCCAGTCACAATTCCACAGCGAAAAGGTGAACCAATTGTTATTACAGACGATGAATATCCAAAGCATGGCACAACAGTAGAGAAACTCTCAAAATTGCGCCCTGCTTTTAAGAAGGATGGAACCGTAACAGCAGGAAACGCAAGTGGTATTAATGACGGAGCTGCTATGGTCGTACTCATGGCAAAAGAAAAAGCAGATGAGTTAGGTATTAAACCATTAGCTGTGATTAAATCGTATGCATCTGCAGCGCTCGATCCAAAAATCATGGGCTATGGTCCTGTACCAGCGACTCGCAAAGCACTTGAAAAAGCTGGCTTAACAGTGGCCGAGTTGGACTTAATCGAAGCTAACGAAGCATTTGCAGCACAATCTTTGGCTGTTGTGAAAGACTTAGAATTAGATGTTGAAAAAGTCAATGTGAACGGCGGTGCCATTGCATTAGGTCACCCAGTTGGTGCCTCTGGGGCGCGCGTACTAGTCACACTTTTACATGAAATGCAAAAACGCGATGCGAAAACAGGACTTGCAACTCTGTGTGTGGGCGGAGGTCAAGGTGTATCGCTTATTGTAGAAAGACCGTAGATTACTAACTTTTTAGGTAATCAACTGGTTGTGGTTTTGCGACCTTAATCTGCAATTTTCTTAGTTTGTTCATGTATATAGTGCAAATATATATAAACATACGTGAAGTTGCGCGAATAGAGTAGAAGGCTGCGCAAATACGACGTGAAGTTGCGCGAATAGAGTAGAAGGCTGCGCGAATACGGTGTGAAGTTGCGCGAATAGAGTAGAAGGCTGCGCAAATACGACGTGAAGTTGCGCGAATAGAGTAAAAGGCTGCGCGAATACGGCGTGAAGTTGCGCGAATAGAGTAGAAGGCTGCGCAAATACAGTGTGAAGTTGCGCGAATAGAGTAGAAGGCTGCGCAAATACGACGTGAAGTTGCGCGAATAGAGTAAAAGGCTGCGCAAATACGGTGTGAAGTTGCGCGAATAGAGTAAAAGGATGCGCAAATACAGTGTGAAGTTGCGCGAATAGAGTAAAAGGATGCGCGAATACGGTGTGAAGTTGCGCGAATAGAGTAGAAGGTTTGCGCAAGCACAGACAGAAGTCGCACTATTATGTATTTACTACAGTATTCCCCCACCACTAGTCAAAAGATTAGTAATCTTTTACAATAGAAGTAGAAACAACAGGAGAAGGGGTGGGGGCGTGATTCGAGTAGGCGAGCCGTTATCTGATGTGTTAGTAGATACTTTAGATACTATTTTTGATCCGATTGCTGTACCGATTATTATAGTCGATACCGATACAACAGTAGTTATGATAAATCAAATTTTTGCTGATTTCTTAGGACAACCTAAAGAGGAGATAATCGGGAAAAAGGTGCTGGAAGTCGATCACAATTCACGGTTTCCGTATGTGTTTAAGTCAAAGCGTCCAGAAATTGCTTGGAAGCATAAGTTTTCGAATGGAAAAACAGCGATTGTTCACCGTATTCCTGTCCTAGATGAGAATGGAGAAATAGCCTATGGCTTTGGTTTAGTTCTATTCGAGGACGTAAAGGAATTTAAGGATATTATTGAGAAAAATAAACTACTAGAATCGGCTCTTACGTATGCAAATAAGCAATTAAAAGAGATTTCAGGTGCGAAATATACGTGGAACAATATTTTAGGTTCTAGTGATAAAATGGTACAGGCTATTTATGTGGGACGACGGGCCGCTCTTACAAAATCTAATGTTCTTTTACTTGGAGAAAGTGGGACAGGAAAAGAATTATTTGCCCATGCCATTCACCAGGCTAGTAACAGAAGCTATGAGCGTTTTGTGAAGGTGAATTGTGCTGCAATCCCTGCAGAACTGCTAGAATCTGAGTTGTTTGGCTACGAAGAAGGGGCCTTTACAGGAGCCAAAAGAGGTGGCAAGATCGGAAAGTTTGAGCTTGCTAATGGTGGTACGATTTTCTTAGACGAAATTGGCGATATGCCACTTAGCATGCAGGCAAAGCTGTTAAGGGTATTGCAAGAAAAGGAAATTGAGCGTGTTGGTGGTACAAAAATAATTCCAATTGATGTAAGGGTTATTGCTGCAACAAACAAAGACTTAAAGCAAATGGTAGATGAGGGTACATATCGAGAGGATCTATTTTATCGACTCAATGTGATGTCAATAGAAATTCCGCCACTACGTGAACGAGAAGGGGATTTAGAACCGCTCGTATATAAGTTGTTGGAAAAGCTATCAGAACAGTTAGGTAAATATGTAAATCGTATAGAGAACGAAGCCCTAAAAGCTATGCAGGACTACTCATGGCCGGGAAATGTCCGGGAGTTAGAAAATGTATTAGAACGAGCGATTAACCTTACCGACAGTGAAACAATTTTGCCGATTCATCTACCGTATTATATTACAGAGGTGAAACAAGAGCAGACTCTTTCAAAACAAGGAAGAACATTAAAGGATTTTGTAGAAAAAACAGAAAAAGAAGTATTGCAATACTATATACAAAAAACAGGTGGAAATAAAAAACAAACAGCAAAGTTACTAGATATTAGCCGTTCAAGCTTATATGAAAAACTAGAAAGATACGGTTTAGAATAAAAAGTGTCCGAAAATCAGACACGTGTCCGGATTTAAAACACAATTACTGTAAGCGATTTCAATTTTGACTGGTTGCTACTTAGCAACTAGTTTTTTTTTGAAACAATTTTTGATGGCATTTTTTATTGGTTTCAATTGTGTATGGTTTTATGACGTCCTTTTTATGCAACGCTGTAATTTTCCTAAAGTTTAAATAAAGGTTTTTATAGAAAAAATATTTCTTTTTGCAGAACTTGGCATGGTTTTTGCATATATGAGGGTGAGTGTATAAGGAGGGATGTACATGGCAGAGCTTTTTCAAAGTATAATAGCAGGTTTGGAAACAGGTAGCTTATATGCTCTTGCAGCATTAGGGCTTGTATTAATTTATCGAACTTCCGATGTAATTAACTTCGCCCAAGGTGAAATGGCTATGTTTTCGAGTTTTGTCGCATTTACAATTTTTCAAAACAACATGCCTTATGTAGCAGCATTTTTCGGAGCCATAATATTTGCTATTTTTCTTGGTTTCGTCGTCGAACGAATATTTATCCGTCCGGCTTCAAAGGCAAACATTGTAAGTAAAATGATTATCACATTGGGTCTTATTATGATTTTTAACGGGTTGGCCTCAGCAATTTTTGGAACAGATTCGTATCCGTTCCGAAAAGCAATTACGGCAGCCAACTTACAAGTTGGTGAAGTTATTATCCAACCAAATGCTTTATTCATTATTACTGTTACCTTACTCGTCATGCTTATTTTATTCTATTTAATTCGAAATACGATGATGGGAATAGCGATTCGAGCTACCGCTCAAAATGAAACAACTGCAAAGCTAATGGGTATTCCAGTTTCACGAGTGTATTCGTTGTCATGGATCATAGCAACAGTGCTCGGTGCCATCGCAGGTGTGTTAATTGCACCAACAACAAATGTTTCCACATCGATGATGATGGAGGTTCATTTAAAGTCATTTGTCGCAGCTGTGTTAGGTGGTATGGGATCCTTCATTGGACCAGTTATTGGCGGCTTTATCATTGGTATATTTGATAACTTAGTAGGTTTCTATATTTCTTTGCAATGGCGCACGGTTATTGTATATGGTCTTTTAATTATCGTACTAATAGTGAAGCCAGCCGGCCTATTTGGCAAAACTCATCGGAAGAAGGTGTAGGCATTGAGAACATTACTAGCTAATAAACCATTTCAATATGTACTTGTGGGACTCGTCATCGCTCTCTTGCCATCCATATTTTCGTTTGAGCGATCACTATTGACAACGTTAAATATGATAGTTGTGTATGCGATAGTTGCTATTGGCTTTAATATTTTACTAGGCTATGCAGGGCAAATTTCATTGGGCCATGCGGCTTTTATGGGCTTAGGTGCATATGTGTCAGCCTATGTAACTAGTAACCTAGAGCTACCGTTTTTACTCAGTTTAGTTGTATCTGGTTTCATACCAATGGTTATTGGATTATTACTAGGTCTTGTTGCTCTTCGCTTAGAGGGACATTACTTAGCTATTGCTACACTGGGATTTGGTATTGCCATTCAACAGGTTTTTAAGGAATGGATTGGGTTTACAAATGGTTTTTCGGGTATGCGGGCTGATTACCCAATGCTCTTCTCGTTTGAATTTAAGGATCGGGAGCATTTTTTCATATTGGCAATTGCGATCCTCGTGTTGCTCGCAATATTTGCTCATAATTTCCTTCAATCAAAAACGGGGCGTGCTTTTATCGCAATGCGAGATAGTGAGCATGCTGCGCAAGCGATGGGTGTCAGTTTGTTTAAGTATAAATTGATAGCGTTTGCAATTAGTGCCTTTTATGCAGGAGTTGCGGGATCTTTATATATCCATCTTATTCGCTATACAGAGCCAAATCAGTGGGGGATAGACTTATCCTTGAATTTACTTGCCATGGTAGTCATTGGAGGATTGGCATCTGTTCCAGGAAGTATCATTGGCGCAGCCTTTATAGTACTTGTACCAGAAATAACGAAGGATATCGGCTTTTTAGAAGGGATTAAAAATGTATCTTACATTATAACCGGCTTATCGTTAGTGCTTGTTATTATGTTCTTCCCATATGGTTTGGCTCGTATATGGGCTCAGCTTAAAGCGACCATCTTTATGAAAAAAGAAAATAAAAGTAGCAATATACAGGCATAGAAAGAAAGGAGGGTATGCGCGTGAGTATGCTGAAAGTAGAAAATTTATCAATAAGCTTTGGTGGTTTAAAGGCTGTTGACTCGTTAAGTTTTGAAGTAGAGAAAAATAGTATATACGGTTTGATTGGACCAAATGGTGCTGGTAAAACAACTGTGTTCAACTGCATCAGCCGTTTTTATACACCGGATGAAGGTACATTAATATTTGACGGATCCATAAATCTTTTAAAAAGAAAAGTTCATCAAGTAATTGATGTAGGGCTAGTACGAACATTTCAAAATGTTGAACTGTTTAAGAATTTGACTGTTCTTGAAAATTTAATAATCGGGCAACATAACGCAACAAAGGGTGGGATATTAGCGCAAGGTTTTTCGCTACCATTTGTAAAACGTGAAGAAAAGCGTATACGTGAAAAGGCGTTAGAAATAATTGATTTTCTTGGGATTAGTGGGCTTGAAAATCAGTCCGCTGGTGCACAGCCTTACGGAATTATGAAGCTTATTGAGCTAGGGAGGGCTCTCATGTCCTCGCCTAAAATGATTATTCTCGATGAACCAGCAGCGGGGATGAATCAATCGGAAACAGAAGATTTAAAACGACTTATTAAGCGTATACGTGATGAATTTGATGTGACCATTCTCCTTGTTGAGCATGATATGAATTTAGTCATGGAGATTTGTGAGCGTATTTGCGTCATTAACTTTGGGGCAAAAATAGCGGAAGGAACACCAGCTGAAATTCAGAGCCATCCTGATGTGCAAGAGGCGTACTTAGGAAAGGAGGAAGAGGCCGGTGCTTAAGCTACAATCTGTTCAGGCGTATTACGGGTATATTCATGCGTTAAAGGATGTAAGCCTTTCTATTCCAGAAGGTCAAATTGTCACGTTATTAGGTGCCAATGGAGCTGGGAAAACTACGATTTTGAAAGTTATTTCAGGACTTTTAAAACCAAGTAGTGGATCGGTCACATTTGAAGATAAAACTATACAACAATTTTCACCAGAAAAAATTGTGCAAACAGGCATTGTGCAGGCACCTGAAGGAAGACAAATCTTTCCTGAGTTAACAGTAAAGGAAAATTTAAGAGTCGGGGCTTATAGTCGAAAGGATAAGAAGAATATTGAGGAATCACTACAAAGTGTATATCAATATTTTCCTAGATTAAAAGAACGAGAAAAGCAAATTGCTGGTACATTATCTGGTGGAGAGCAGCAAATGCTTGCCATTGGGCGAGCATTAATGGCAAAGCCGAAGTTATTGTTGCTAGATGAGCCGTCGTTAGGACTGGCGCCGTTAATTGTTAAAGACATATTTACCATTATAAAAGAAATTAATAAACAAGGAACAACGGTGTTTTTAGTTGAACAAAATGCAAATCAAGCTCTCGCAATTAGTCACTACGCTTATATTTTAGAAACAGGGCGTCTTATTCATGAAGGCCCAGCAAGCGAATTGAAAGATGATGAAAAAATTAAGCAGGCGTATTTGGGTAGTCATTAACAGGCATCAACTAAACAACTGTTTAGATGCATATAAAAGACATTAAAAAGTGAGGGATTACAAATGACAAAAGGTCTTAAAAAGATTTTAATGGGGGTTCTTGTATTTACGTTTGTGTTTGCATTAGCTGCTTGTGGAGGAAATGAAGCGAGTAATGAAGCAGAAGAGCCAGCGGCAACAACAGAGGAGCCAACAGATGAAACAAATACTCCTGCTGAAGAGCCAGCAAAAGTAGAATATGCGCAAGGTGTAACGGACGATTCGGTTAAAATCGGTACAATTGGTGTTATGTCAGGAGCCTTATCATTCATTGGTACACCTTACTTTGCAGGTATGGAAGCATACTTAGCAGAATTGAATGCCGCAGGCGGAGTAAACGGAAGAACAATAGAGCTTATTAAAGAAGATGATGAGTTTAAGGCAGACAAAGCCGTAGCTGCTATGGAAAAACTTATTTATGACGAAGAAGTATTTGCTGTTATTGGTCAATTAGGTACACCTGGAGTTATGGCAACTCAAACAATTGTTCAAGATGAGGGAATTCCATCTGTATATTTTGGATCAGGTGCTCATCAGCTAACAGAAGCGGGAGAAAACTTCTTCCCAGTACAGCCGAGCTATTATTATGAAGGAAAAGTGATTGGGCAATTTACGCAAGATGAATTTAATGCTGATAAAGTAGTTGTTATTTATCGTAATGATGATGTTGGTCGAGATGGATTAAAAGGAATTGAAGAGGCGTTAGCTTCATTAGGGAAAGCAGATGTGTTACCAGAGGACGGTAAATTAGCTGTAAACGCTGGTGACGCAGACTTTACAGTGCCTATCCAGAAAGCAAAAAGTTTAGATCCAGATGTAGTGATTCTATACGGTCTTGCAGGTGAAGTATCAGGTTTGTTAAAAGAAATTGAAAAAGTATCTTTTGATGTGCCAACAATTACAACATATTCAAATGCAGATGCATCATTCTTAGCAGTTGCAGCTCCTGGTGCTCCGAACATGATTACAAACCTGCATGTTATGGGCTGGTTAGAAGTTAATGATGAAAAGTTAAAGCCTTTAACAGACGCAATGGCAAAGCACTTCCCTGATGCACCACTTAACTCTTACACAATGGCTGGTTGGGTAGCAGCTGAAACATTCGTTGCTGGACTTAAAGCGGCTGGTGATAACTTATCATGGGATGGCTACATTGATGCAATGAACACACTTAGCTTCACAGAAGGTCTTGCACCTGAAATTGCATACTCTGAAGGCGTTCGCCTTGGTGTTACAAAGATGGCATTAAGTAAGGTTGTTAAAGATGACGCTGGAAACTATACTTTTGAACAAATGACAGACTTTAGTGAATTTAAATAAAAATAGACTGTGATATTCACTCGGAGGATTAGCAGGTGATAGCAATCTCCGACGAGAGAGTTCAAGAACCAAATAAAAAAAGGATGCCTTCCTAGCCGAAGGCATCCTTACAAAAACCTAATTCTATTTCTATTTTAACAGGATTAATTTGAGATGTATATACTTTGAATCGAGGTGGGATACGTGCCAAAAGTAGATGTAAATGGTATTCAGCTATATTACGAGATACATGGAGAAGGGCCGCCCCTACTACTTATTGAAGGATTAGGCTATGCCAGTTGGATGTGGAATTACAACGTGACAGAGCTTAGTAGGCATTTTTCGGTTATCGTGTTTGATAATCGTGGTGTAGGAAAATCTGATAAACCAGATGTTGAATATACGATTGAATTATTTGCAGATGATGCAGCGGAGCTTGTCAGAACATTGGGCTTTGAGAAGGTTCACGTACTTGGGGTGTCAATGGGTGGCTTTGTTGCACAAGAGTTTGCGATAAAATATCCAGAGATAGTGGATAAACTGATATTGTGCTCCACGTCCTTTGGTGGACCAAATATGATTCCTATTCCACAAGATACGTTAGCCATTATGATGAAAGCTGGCAGTGAAGATATGACAGTGGAGAATATGAAATATGGAAGCTCCACAGCTCTCAATGAAAGTACGTTAGCTGATAAAGAAGATGTATTGGATTGTATTGTAAAAAATAAACTGGATAGCCCACAACCAAAATTTGCGTATCAGCGCCAGCTTTTTGCAGGTGCTTCATTCAATGCAGAGGATCGTGTTGCAACAATTACAGCTGACACATTAGTTTTAGCTGGTAAAGGTGATCGTGTCGTTCCATATAAAAATTCATTTTTATTACAAGAAAAAATGCCACAGTCACAAGTAGCAATTATTGAGGACGGAGGACATGTATTTTTTATGGAACGTCCAGATGAAACAAATTCTATCATTATTAACTTTTTAAAGGATAATTAGGAGGTTTATAATATGAAACCGACTGTAGGTATAGTAGGAACGGGAATTTATATACCAGAGCCCCGCATGACAGCGAAGGAAATATCAGAAGCAACTAACGGGGTGTGGACGGAAGAAGCCGTTATACAGAAGTTAGGTATAACTGAAAAGCCTATTCCGGGTCCTGGTGATGGTACGCAAGAGATGGGTGTAAAAGCAGCGATTGATGCTTTAAAAAATACAGGTGTTAATCCGCTAGATATAGATTTAATTTTAGGGATTGGGGAGGAATGGAAAGAGTATCCTCTAACTACCTCAGCAATATATATTCAAGAAAAAATTGGAGCTACAAATGCATGGGCATTTGATTTACAGCAACGCTGCTGCACGTGTGTAGCTGCAATGAAAATAGCAAAGGATATGATGATTGCAGATGATGACGTTCAAACCGTTATGATTGTTGGTGGTTATCGTAATGGTGACTTCGTAGATTACACAGACCGAGCCATGTCGATGATGTATAACTTGTCTGCTGGTGGTGGTGCTATTATTTTACAAAAAAACTATAATAGTAATCTTCTATTAGGCTCACACATTATGACCGATGGTTCACTCGCACGTGATGTAGGTGTTGAATTTGGAGGAACTGAGAAGCCAATTACCCAAGATAATCTTGATGAAGCATATAAGTCTTTGAGAATCTTTGATGAAGCGCATATGAAGGGGCGCTTAAACGAAGTGTCGATGGATAATTGGATGGAATGTATTAACAAAGCTTTTGAAAAATCAAATATTGCTAAAGAAGAACTAGGCTACTTAGCTGTTTTACATTTTAAATATTCTATGCACAAATACATGCTTGATTTACTCGGACTAAATGAAGACCAATCTATTTATTTAACAAACTACGGACATATGGGGCAAATTGACCAAATTCTATCTATTCATCTCGCTTTACAGGAAGACAAAATTAAAGATGGGACAGTTGTGTCAATGATTGCTGCCGGAATTGGGTATGCGTGGGCAGCCAATGTCATTAAGTGGGGAGTGCATGAACAGTGAGTACAGTCGCCATGAAGGAAAAATTTCAGGAGTTGTATCGGTCGAAACAAGTTAATGTAGAGCAGGCATTAGAGCATGTTAAATCAAACGATCACATCGTTAGTGCGCTCGCGGCATCTGAGCCAAGAGAGTTTTTATCTAGGCTTCACACAATTGCCAATCGTGTGGAGGGTGTTGTTGTTTCAACATGTTTACCAATTTTAGATTACCCTTACTTTTCTGATCCGTCGTATTCAAATAGCTTTTTGATGGAAGGTTGGTTTTACACGCCGACGATGCGCAAAATGCATACTCAAAAAACTGTTTCATATATCCCGAACCATTTACATTTAGCAGGAACGAAGCGAGCTTTTCATCGTAAACCTAACATATTTGTAGGTACAGCTTCTACGATGGATGCGCAGGGCTACGTATCACTATCATTAGGTGTAACGTATGAAAAAGAAGTGGCGGAACAGGCTGACATAGTAATCTTAGAAATAAATCCAAACATGCCTCGTACATTCGGTGATACAACGTTACACATTAGTCAAGTAGATCATGTGATTGAAGTAGATTATGAAGTCCCACAATTCCCGGTACAAACGCCGTCAGAAAAAGATAGAGTCATTGGTAAATATATTGCCGATTTAATTGAAGATGGATCTACTATTCAGCTCGGAATCGGAGGGATTCCAAATGCTGTGTCTGCTGAGCTTTTAGGTAAAAAGGATCTCGGCATTCACACAGAAATGTTCACAGATGGCATGGTCGATCTATTTGAGGCTGGTGCTATTACAGGTCGTAAAAAAACGTTAATGCCAGGAAAGATGGTAGCAACGTTTGCTCTAGGTACAAAGAAATTATATGACTTTATTGATGATAACCCAGGTGTCATGATCATGAACGGAAGTTGGGTAAATGATCCATATGTAATTGGTCAAAATTATAAAATGGTTTCCATTAATACAACATTGGAGATAGATTTATCAGGACAATGCTGCTCTGAATCACTAGGTCATCGACAGTTTAGTGGAACAGGAGGCCAAGCAGATACAGCAATAGGTGCACAAATGTCTGAAGGTGGAAAATCTATCATTGCTTTATACTCGACAGCCAATGTTCGCGTGCCAGGGAGTGATGAACGCAAAACAATATCCAAGATTGTGACCCGTCTTGCTCATGGCGCCACTGTATCACTCTCACGCAATGACGTTGATTTCGTTGTAACAGAGTATGGCGTTGCTGCATTACGAGGTACTTCGATAAGAGAAAGAGTAGAAAAATTAATAGAAATTGCCCACCCTGACTTCAGAGACCAACTTCGCAAAGAAGCTGCAGAACTGATGATTTGGTAGTCTGCAGTAGCGAGACGAAAAGATAGTCAAAAATGGGGAGAGTGGCAGTTAGGTGTTGAGAGTCCAATCGGATATGAAATCGCGGCATCTTCATTATTTTTATAAAAGCAAGAACGTTCACACTAAATAAACAGGGGCGGGTCTTAGCCCCTTTTTGAGAAATATAGTATGTGAAGTATTGAGCAATCAAGACGAGAGGAGTATGATAAGTATGAGTATTGCAATAGGTACGAAAGCATCTATATCTAAAACAATAGCAGAATGTGATATTTATAGTTTTGCAGGTATAACAGGTGATTTTAATCCAGCTCACATAGATGAAGAGTATGCCAAAACAACCCCATTTCAAACTAGAGTTGCTCATGGCATGTTAACAGGTGGGCTTATCTCGGCTGTACTCGGTATGAAGCTTCCGGGACCTGGTGCTATTTATGTTGGGCAACAGCTTCGTTTCAAGAAGCCTGTCATGATCGGCGATACGGTAACAGCTGAAGTAGAAGCAATTGAATTAGTTGATAAAGGCAAGTATCAGTTATTAGTTTTAAGAACAAATTGTTTTAATCAACGAGGAGAAATTGTGGTGGAGGGAATGGCTGAAGTTATTCCACCACAAAACTAGATGAGGAGGATAATATTTTATGATAGTTCAACCAATTGTCACAGGAAATGTAGCAAGATCTGCCCATCCGTTTGGGTGTCAAGCTGCTATTGAAAAACAAATTGATTATGTAAAGCAGCAAGGCTCATTTAAGGGGCCGAAAAAAGTTCTTATTCTTGGTGCGTCATCAAGCTATGGATTGGCATCACGTATAGCACTAGCCTTCGGAGCAGGTGCTGATACGATCGGCGTTTCATTTGAAAGAGGTATTACAGACGACCGCCTAGGAACAGCGGGCTGGTGGAATAACATATTCTTTAAGAAGGCCGCAGAACGTGAAGGATTACTTGCAAAGAATTTTATCGGTGATGCCTTCTCAGATGAAATGAGAGCGCAAGTGATTAATTATATTAAAGCTGAATTCGGTGGAGAAATCGATCTGTTAATATATAGTTTAGCATCAGGTTTTCGTAAAGATCCGAAAACAGGCTCAACATATCGTTCTGCAATAAAACCGATCGGATCCGCATTCACGGGCACCAATGTCTCATTAGAGAGTGCGGAACTATTTGAACAAACTATTGAAGCAGCAAGTGAGGAAGAAATAGAGCACACTGTCAAAGTAATGGGTGGAGAAGACTGGGAGTTATGGGTGCATGCATTGCATGATGCTGGTGTATTAGCAGAAGGCTTCAAAACGACACTATATTCTTATATTGGGCCAGAGGCTACCCAAGCGATATATGGTGAAGGAACACTCGGGCGCGCGAAGCGTCATACAGAGGAGACAGCAGATCGAATTGATGCGTTCATAAGTGATAAAATCGGTGGAGAAGGCATTGTATGTGTAAGTAAGGCTGTGACTACGAAAGCAAGTGCTGTTATTCCAACTTTTCCGGTCTATGCGAGTGCGTTGTATAAAATTATGACGGAAAATGGTCGTCACGAAACACCAATTATGCATAAATATCGATTTTTAAAAGACATGTTATATGGTCAAAAGCGTGAAACAGATGAGGCTAGCCGTTTAAGACCTGATAATTGGGAGTTAGATGAAGGTGTCCAAAAGCATGTTAAGGATATTATGAAAAAAGTGACTCCGGACAATCTGCGGGATATCACGGGGTTTGAGATGTTTAAACAAGAGTTTTTGGAGTTAAACGGATTTGGACTAGAAGGTGTTGACTACAACCGTCCACTTGATATAGACAAATTGAAGGCGATGCTGCCATAAAGAAAAGCAAAAGAACCGAAATCTATTTCGGTTCTTTTATTATGCCATCAATTTTTTCGGCGAGACTTTGATAATGCTCAAATAACACAGTACCTTCTTCATAGATACTTAATTCTTCTTCATCAGCACGAGGTGGTTCTATAGGTAATTGAGCGAGCAATGTAGTATGTAATGTTTCAGCTAAAAGCTCTCCACCACGTGATCCAAAGATGTGGAATTTTTCATCACTATTAGGTGGTTGAAAATATGACATATTTTCCACAACACCAATGACATCATGTTTTGCTTTAATCGCCATCGTACCAGCACGTTCTGCGACATGAGTGGCAGTTTGATGCGGTGTTGTGACAATAATTTCTTTACTCTGTGGAATAAAGTGATGCATATCTAACGCTACATCACCTGTACCAGGCGGCATATCAAGAATGACATAGTCCAATTCTCCCCATAGAACATCCTTAGAGAAATGTTCCACCATTTTTCCAAGCATAGGACCACGCCATACAACAGGATCATTGTTATTAATCAAAAAGCCCATTGACATTACTTTTACTCCATGTGATTCTATCGGAATGATTTTTCCATTAAATGTTTTCGGTTTTCCGTCAATTTTCATGATTTTAGGGATACTAAACCCATATATGTCTAAATCAATTAAGGCAACAGCCTTCCCAAGCTTAGCTAGTGATATAGCTAGATTCGTTGATACTGTTGACTTCCCAACCCCACCTTTTCCGCTCGTAATGGCTATGACAGTTCCAGATAACATAGTAAATAACATCCTTCCTTAACTTTTAGGTGTGACGTACATCACTGTAACATTCTATTCCTTTTCTTACAATTAACACTGTGATATTAGTGATAACTAAATTACAAAGAGCTATATCGATAATTTCATTTTAATAAAAATAACAATATCGAACTGTGACAAACTTAACTGTTGTGTTATTAAAGTTTAATTACGATTGTAATAGGTATAAATACACTAATCTACTACTTATGATTGCAGGAGTGATATACATGAACAAAACATTTGAGCGATCCTTTTATTCAAAAACAAGCATGTACTCATTTATCGTCACTATTGTTTTGTTGTTTTCAGTTTGGATAGCAACAGATCAATTTCTTCACATGGATATGGCATTGCTTGGATATTTAGTATCTTCATTAATTTTTGCCATAGGATTAACGATTCGCATGTGTGCATGGGTGATACGTCCAGCTACACATCAAGTCATTAAACGCAGTTTTAAAAACTTGAAAAATAAAGATAGAATCAAACGAAACATGACTTCCATTATTAAAACAGGCTTTGAGAATATTTTTCTACAAAAGTTTATTTTTAAACGTGGAATATATAGAGGCATTCAGCATTTCATGATTGCTTGGGGTTGCATAGGGTCCTTCGCCTTTACATTCAGCTTAACATTTGGTTGGTTACGTTTTGATTTAATCGATGCCGACACATATCAAGTGGTTGCTTTCAATATTCCAACGATGACGATGTACGCGCATGGATTAATTGCAGAGCTTATGTACAATGCCCTGAATTTCTTCGCTTTAATGGTGTTAGTCGGTGCCTCTATGGCACTTGCAAGACGTGTGGTCAACAAAGATGTACGCGTCACTCAACGCTTTGAATTTGATATTTTACCATTATTAATTTTGCTACTAGTTACAGTATCCGGATTAGTGTTAACTGTGTCATATGCGTTTTTAGATGGATTTATGCACCATTACTTAACACTGTTCCATCAAGTAACAGTCGTTATTATGCTCGTATTCTTCCCATTTGGCAAGCTTTACCACGTCCCTATTCGACCGCTAGCAGCAGGTGTACCTATGAATTACCAAGAAGAGCTTGAAGTGGATACAAGAGCATGTAAGAAGTGTGGTGACACATATAGCTCGGATGACCAGATTACAGATGTTAAAGAAATTTTAGCAGTTCAGCAATTCGACTTACAGTTGGAGGATGGCACATATCTTTCAGATTATTGCCCAGCATGTCGTCGCCGAATCCGTGTGATGAAGCAAATGAACTTGGAACCAGCGGCATTTGGGAAAGTCGATCCTGTTCAAACGAATAACGGAGTTCATATGTCAGGGTTTGGTAAAAAACGCTCTGATGATTATTACAATTTACCTGAACATGTAAAAGAGCAGTTAAATAAATATCGTGCAAGTGGAGGGGACGAATAATGAGTCAATTTCATGTAAAAGAGGGAGTAAAGAACTTACTTAAACCAGGAGAATCGTTAGTTACAACACATTGCTGCTACTGTGGTATGCAATGTGGTATGCATATACGTGTTGAAGATAAAACAGGAAAAGTGGTTGGTGTAGAGCCACGCTACGATTGGCCTGTAACGAACGGAAAAATGTGTCCAAAAGGTGTGACAGCGTACCAAACAATCGATCACCCAGATCGTATTAAGCGCCCACTTATTAAAAAGAACGGAAAATTTGTGGAGGCATCTTGGGACGAGGCTCTTGATTTAATAGAAAAGAATTTTAAAAGATTACAAGCAGAACATGGAAAAGATTCGCTATCAGTGTTTGGTGGCGTATCCATGACAAACGAAAAGTGCTATTTAGTTGGTAAATACGCTCGTGTTGGTCTTGGTACTCGCTACATTGATTATAATGGTCGTTTCTGTATGAGTTCAGCAGCTGGTGGATTCCTAAAAACATTTGGAGTAGACCGCGGTTCAACGTTACCATGGCCTGAAATCGAACACACAGATTGCTTATTTATTGCAGGATCGAATACAGCGGAATGTCATCCAACAAGTATTCAATGGCTATGGAAAGCAAAAGACAGAGGGGCAAAATTAATAATCGTGGATCCTCGTGAGACACCTACAGCTCGCGTAGCTGATGTTCACTTAGATCTTAAACCAGGAACAGACTCAGCGTTAGCAAATGGTATCATGCACATTCTTATCAAAGAAGGCTATGTTGATAATGAATACGTACAAGCCCGTTGTAATAACTTTGAAGATTTAAAAGCAGCTGTTGAAAAATGGACGCCTGAACTTACTTCAGAAATTACAGGCGTTTCAATAGAAAAAATTATTAAAGCTGCCCATATATACGGCATGGCAGAAAAATCAATCGTCATGTTTGCTCGTGGTGTTGAACAGCAATCAAAAGGTGTAGACAACGTCGCACTTTACTCATCGATGGCCCTATTACGTGGTCAAATTGGGAAATTTGCTTCAGGCGTGGCAACCTTTACTGGTCAAGGTAACGGACAAGGTGGTCGTGAGCACGGACAAAAATCAGATTTGCTACCAGGTTACCGTAAGCTAACTGACCCAGAAGCAGTAGAGTACATTTCAGGAGTTTGGGGTATTGATCCGAACGAGATGCCACAACCCGGTGTATCTGCTTATGAAATGTTTGATGAAATTCAAAAAGGTAACATTCGTGCGATGCACGTTATTTGTAGTAACCCAGCCGTTTCAGCTCCCAACTTAGAATATATTTGGGCTGGTTTTGAAAAATTAGATTTCTTAGTGGTAAGTGACTTCTTCATGTCAGAAACAGCACAGTTCGCAGATGTTATATTACCAGCAACATCTTGGGCTGAAGATGAGGGAACAACAACGAATCTTGAAGGTCGCGTTATACGCATTCGTAAAGTAAAAGACCCAGTTGGGGAATCAAAAACAGATTGGGAAATCATGAGCCTTATCTCAGAGCGTATGGGCAAAGGCAAACATTTCTCTTATAAAAATGCACTGGAAATTTATGAAGAGTTTCGCGTAGCAACAAAAGGTGGAAAAGCCGATTATTACGGAATCACTTGGGATCGTATTGATAAAGAAGATGGCGTGTTTTGGCCCTGCCCTTCAGAGGATCATCCAGGCACACCAACGATGTTTAAAGAAAAATTTGGTACACCTGATGGAAAAGCGAATTTAGCAGTAGTGGATTGGAAAATGCCAGGTGAATATGCAACAGCAGACTATCCACACACATTAACAACAGGCCGTGTTGTATACCACTACTTATCTGGGAACCAAACAAGACGTGTCGACTTCTTAATGGACCAATGTCCAGAGCCATTTGCCGAAATGCATCCGGAACTGGCTAGTCAATATAACTTAAGAGATGGTGATCAAGTAAAGCTTGTGACTCGTCGTTCAGATATGACAGTACCAGTGAAAATTACAAAGGCAATTCGTAAAGACACAGTATTTGTTCCTTATCACTGGGGGGAGCAGTTAGCGGTAAATAAATTAACAAATCCATGTTTAGACCCGGTTTCTCGTATGCCTGAGTTTAAAGTTTGTGCGGTCAAAATGGAGAAGGCATAAAAACGGATAAGGGAGAGAAAACAAATGAACAAAATAATGTATTTAGAATTTGAACGTTGTATCGGTTGCCGCGCCTGTCAAGCGGCATGCCGGGAGTGTGGCGATCACGATGCAAAAGAGCGTAACTATGTTGAATACGTTGACTTTATGGAAAGTCGACAAACGTACCCGATGCTTTGTATGCAATGTAAAGATCCGGCATGTGCTCGTGTATGTCCAGCAAACGCGATTCAAATTACAGAAGAGGGCGTTGTGTTATCAGCAATGGAAGAAAAATGTATTGGTTGCCGTAACTGTACATTTGGCTGTCCATTTGGTATACCGAAGTTTGATTTTGAAGAGAATAAAATGTATAAGTGTGACATGTGCTATGACCGTTCTAAGTATGATATTGCTCCTATGTGCGCGTCTGTATGTCCTAGTGATGCAATTCGATTCATTGACTTTGAAGAAATGCAGTCGCTACGTCGTAGACGTACACAAATGAACCTTGTTGAAGGGAAAAAGCCACAAGAAGGTAACAAGTGGGACTACGTTCCTGAATTCTTTGGAGTATATACAGACTAATACAAGGAAGGGAGCGAACGACCATGTCTGATGAGAAAAAAAAGTTACCCCGAAATACAAAAGATTCACAAGACGACATGATTAACCTTGTGGACAATTTAAATCGCGATGATGATGTGCGTTTTAACCGTCGTGCTTTTATAAAATCAGCAGCTGGTGCATCGGTTGCGTTAGGCCTTGCCACTCTTCCCTTCTCTGTTCTTGCAACGAGAGCGGGGCAGGAAGAAGAATCAGCACGTGTAGCAATTGCTAAGCTAAAAGACTTGCCAAAAAATGAATCATTGAAATTTAACTACCCAACTGAACATGAGCCAGCTATTCTTGTTCATACGAAAGCTGGCGAATTGAAGGCGTATAATAATAAATGCACTCATCTACAGTGTCCCGTCTTTTATGAAAAAGAAGAAGAAACTCTATTATGTCCATGTCATAAAGGGTATTTCAGCTTAGAAACAGGACATCCTGTTGCAGGACCTCCACAGCGTGAGCTTCCTTTAATTGAGTTAGAAGTTGAAGGAGATACGATATACGCAGTAGGAAGGAAGATTCGTCATGGGTAAAAAATCATACTTGATTATCATTCTCCTAACAATTGCTGTTAACGTTGTTATGCTTCAGTGGACAATTGAATCATATTATGGATTAGAGTATGACCACGTATATCTTTATACGGCTATTGCCCTCATATCATCTGCTATATGCTTAACAGCGTATTTTGGATGGAGAAAAAAAGAATACAATTCGAAACCGCAAAAAAGACAAAGCTAAGCCTTTGTCTTTTTTGCGTTCTGCTGAAGAAGAACAAATGTAATTTTACTAATTGTGTTCTGAGTGAATTGTGAGCAGATTCATCTGAATGAATTTGTAGTACTCATGCGCAAAGGGAAGGTCTCACGCGTGAATAATATTTGGTTGATAGAAATGGGTGAGAAACGTAGTAATATATACTAGGGTTTTCCGCACAAACAGTAGGATTTTCCGCAGAACTACCGAAAGTTTCCGCAGAAACAAAGATTTTTTCCGCACAAACATAATGTTCATGCGGGAGTTACGACCAAATAACTAACCAGGATATAAAAATACCTATGTATTTGCTGGTTTATTGTAGTAAATACTTAATACATGGAGGTGCTACAATGAATCATAACAAAGACTACGATCGTGACCATGATCGTGAGGATACGTTACATACAGGGGGACTTCAAGATGTGTTAAAGCAGGCATATGAAGTCGAGGATGAATTAATGCGGCAATATATGATAACTGCTGAACGTATTCATGATAACCCTGAATTGAAGGATAGACTACTGAATTTTGCTCAAGGTAATGCTAAAAGAACAAGGCAGTTACAAGATGAATTAAAGCAATTGTAGTATACTTTACATAGTAAAAAGCATATTGAGAGCCTACTTTAATCATTGTTTAGAGGCTCTCATTTTCTGTTTCTGTTTTAAGCAAGAAATCACTTATCCCGATATCTTATAAGCTCATCTTCCATATCCTCATTTGAAAAATGTATATCGTCTTTTTTTAACCTTATTCGTATTAGTAGTTCTAGTTTTTCATTAATACTTGATAAGGTCGACACAACAAAGCCGATGACGATAATATTAACTATAATTAGTACAATACTGAAGATCTCCACAAAAACCACTCCCTAATAAAAAACACACGAGAATCTACTTACTTTCGTGTGCCAGTTGAATCATTTTATTTACCATTCATTCGTAGGTTCTATTATTAACGTATTACTTGTATATGTTTTTTCTCCGAACATCGTAATAATAGTACAACTAGTAATGTTGCCAGTAGTTGATTCTGTTTCTGAGCTTACATATAGACCATTACCTAATTCCGTTTCTTTTTCATCTAATACGCGCACTTTTTTTCCTTCCAACGTGCGAAGCTTTGCTTCTTGTAAAAAGATAATCCACTCTGTCCAGTTCGTAACGATATACGCACCATCACCATTTGCTAAATATCCTAGTAACGATTGACTGTCGTCGATTTCAGCTTCAAGGTGATCTGCAAGATTAATAAGTTTGTCGTGTACTTTTTTGAATCTGTTCATAGGTAAGTCACCTGGGAAACCAATCGTAGCTTCTTCATCTGTAGCAGATTCAATGGATAGTAATATGTGTAATCCATCCATAAACACCCACTTGCCATTTTGTAAAATAAACCCTTCAGCAAACAGAGCGTCTGCTAATTCTTTATCTTTGTTATATTTCAATAGTACTGATAACAAATATTACCGCCCCCTTAGGTTCATAAATTGTTCACTAAATACTGTGACGTACGTCACAATGTTAACAACGTAATTACGTTACTATAATACCATAAGGTGAACACCTAAAAACATAGTCATCATAATATCCGTAATATAGGAGGAAACAACATGGCAAGAATTCAAACGTGGGATGTCGAGAATCCGACATTTTGGCAAACAGAAGGGAAAAAACATGCACAACGTAACCTTTGGATATCAGTATTTTCTTTAATGCTAGCTTTCATCGTATGGCAAATTTGGTCAGTAACTGCAGTGCGCTTAAACGATGTCGGCTTTAACTTTACAAAAAATGAATTATTCACATTAGCAGCTTTACCAGGGTTAGTAGGGGCAACATGTCGGATATTCTTTACGTTCATGCCTGGTATCGTTGGTGGTCGTAACTGGACAGTTTTCAGCACTGGTATTCTATTAATTCCAGCGATTGGAATTGGGATTTCCGTTCAGAATCCAGATACATCATACATGACAATGGCGATTTTAGCAGCACTTTGTGGAATGGGTGGCGGTAACTTCTCGTCATCAATGGCAAATATTAGCCCATTTTTCCCGAAAAAAGAAAAAGGAACAGCAAATGGTATTAATGCAGGTCTTGGTAACCTTGGAGTATCAGTTGTTCAATTCGTTACACCAATTGTAATCTTTGTTCCATGGTTAGGTATGTTAACAGGTGGTGCACAAACATTACCAGATGGATCAGAAATTTTCATTCAAAACGCAGCTTTTGTGTGGGTATTACCAATTGCAATCATGACAGTTCTAGCATTCTTTGGTATGGACAACCTACCAGGATCAAAGCAATCATTTAAACAGCAATCAGTTATTTTCAAAGAAAAGCATACTTGGATTATGACTTGGTTATACACAATGTGTTTCGGATCATTCATCGGTTTTTCGGCAGCATTCCCATTGTTACTCCGTAATGAGTTCCCTGAAGTAAATGCTGCAAGCTTAGCGTTCTTAGGGCCTTTCGTAGGGGCAGCAATTCGCCCCGTTGGTGGATGGTTATCAGATAAAGTAGGTAGTGGTGCAAAAGTAACATTCTGGGATATCGTAGCGATGATTGCAGCGACAAGTGGCGTACTTTACTTCTTAAACGCGCATAACTTCGTAGGATTCCTAACAATGTTTATCGTGTTGTTCTTTACAACAGGTATCGCAAATGGTTCTACATTCCGTATGATTCCATTCATCTTTGATGGTAAAAAAGCAGCTTTAGCAGCTCCAGTTCTTGGATTTACAGCAGCTATCGCAGCATACGGTGCATTCTTCATTCCGAAAATTTTCGGGTGGGTACCTGCTAATGCAGCACTAACTGGTTTCATCGTATTTTATGCAGTGAGCCTAGTAATTTGCTGGTATTACTATTCTCGTAAAAACGCAGAGGTTAAATGTTAATTTGCTTATTTCTCAATCAGTTATCTCCCCCTTTTGATACTGATTAAATATAGACTTTGAGACTGTTCCATAGGAGCGGTCTCTTTTTTTTGTGTGTACGAAAACTAAAGTATTGAATGAGTTAATGACGAGAGGTACGAGAACTTGATGACGTCAAACAATTGTTATATTCAAACAAAAGGTTTAAAGTACAACTGGTCATGGATTAGACATGTTAAAAAATTTCGCAATTAATAGCAGAGATTTCATAGAATTTACTGTTATGGTATTAATAAAAGTTTAAAGTAATTGTTAAATCTAGATTAATTATAACTAGTTGAATAGTATGCTTTTTGAATATTGTGGTATTATTACAATTAATTTAATTAAATGGTATAATATTACAATTGGTTTGATGAAGTAGTAGAATAATAGGGAGTGGTTATTATTTTCTTTTCTATAAAAAAAGATACTTTTTTTCTTTTGATATCATTTCTTTTTTTTATGGGTATTATTGTTACGTCATATCATTTGTGGATTGGTTTAATCACGATACTTTTGTGTTTAATTTTTCTGTACATTGGAAATGTTGCAAACCGCTTTTTACTCTCTCTTTTTATTGCTTTTCTTTTTAGTTTTTTTCTATTTCAACTAACTACAAATGTTCTCAACACATATGATCTCTCAAGAGAGGCTAAAATTCTAATAAATAGATGTTTGTTGTTACTAATCTTAATAGTGGTATACATAACGCACAAGCTTCAAAAAAAACAAATCTCTTTTTATCTTCAAAAACCGGAATTCAATAATATTATAGAATTTCCTTTCCATTCAATAAAAACATCATACTTTTTATTAATTGGCTTAATAATTAATGTATCAATTTTTGTTCCATTTATTGTTAAGGAAAATGTTATATATCTTAAGTCTACTTTTGTTTTTAGTTTATTATTTTCTCTTGTTAATGCAACCTTAGAAGAACTTATATGGCGAGGCATTTTGCTAGATAGTCTGAAACGATATATGTCTGTTTTATATGCGATTATTATTACGAGTGTGGGGTTTGGTCTACTCCATCTTTCGATTGGAATATCACTATTAGTAAGTCTACTTTTTTCATTCGGAGGATTATTTTATGCCTTTGTAGTTTTAAAAACCAATAGTATATATCCTGCTATATTTTTTCATTTTGTTATTAATATGGGAATGGTGTGGAGTGGATGGATATTGTAAGTGGTATCCTAGCATTTAAAAATGACTTGTAACAAGGTTAATAGATTAATTTCAGCTGACTTTGTTAAGTAATATTTCTTAGCTCATAAGTAACTGAGTTAAGTTTTGATTTAGAGAAAGTACAAAACAGTTCATATGTGGTAAATAGCATATAATTGTTGTAGCCTGTATCTCTTTATCTTAAGAGATGCAGTTTTTTTTTGAGCAATTATTGTAGTTTTCGAAACATTACGCTTCGCTTTCCGCGGGGGCGTGATCTCCTAGAGCATTGTGTGCTAGTACGCCTGTTTAGTGCTCACCCGTGCTACTATGTGCACATTAGAAGTTCGCGCGTTTCAATATAATCACAAGGTTAATGAACAACATTCATTTATAAAAGAGACAATCATTCAAATCACTGATGCTGAAAAAGAGTTATCCACAGTTATTTCGTGGTAGAACGTTTTATAAAAATGCGATCAACTAGTAACTTATAATAACAGAAAATGATTACCTCAAAACTAATTGACAAAGTAAAAGGTCAGAAGTAAGATTAATCTATAAAGTTATCGATTAACTAAAAGTTAATCATTTTATAGTGTTAGGAGGTATAAGAGTTAACGTGAATACATTTAAACATGAGGTAACAAAAGAACTAACCGAACATATTTTACCCTTTTGGATGAAACAAAAAGATGATATATACGGTGGATTTTATGGAGAAGTCGATTATAATCTAAACGTGCATCAACAAGCTAATAAAGGTGGAATAATTACATCCAGGTTTCTTTGGACGTTCTCAGCAGCATATCGAGTTACAAATGATAAAACTTACTTGAATATAGCTACACATCTATACAATTTTTTAATAAACAAAGTATATGATCATGAACATAAAGGTCTATATTGGATGGTAGATTACAAAGGTACCCCAATAGATACCAGAAAACATGTGTACACACAATCGTTTGGCATCTATGCTTTAAGTGAATACTTCCGTGCCACCCAAAATGAAGAAGCACTTAAAATGGCAAAGGATTTATTTGAACTAATAGAAGAAAAGGGTTATAACCAATCGATAAATGCTTATAGGGAAGAGTTCGATCGGCAGTGGAATGAAGTTCCGAATGAAATGTTAAGTGAAAATGGTGTAATGGCAGAAATTACGATGAATACAACTATTCATGTGTTAGAAGCCTATACTACTTTATATAAGGTGTGGCCTACCGAGCAAGTAAAAAGCAGGATTGAGAATTTACTGCGAATTTTATATGAGAATATTTATGATAAAGAAACAAAGTTTTTAGGTGTATTCTTTGATATGAATTGGAATAGCATCATTAACCTAAAATCGTTTGGTCATGATATTGAAGCAAGCTGGTTAATTGATGAGGCAATCAAGGCTATTAAACTTGAAAAACCTGAATATCACCAGATGGTAATTGATATCGCTTACAATATAGCTAATTATGCAATACAAAATGATGGCTCGCTTATAAATGAGCAAGAAAATGATTTACTTGATAAAACTAGAGTATGGTGGGTGCAAGCAGAGGCGATGGTTGGCTTTCTTAACGCGTACCAACGCACACATGATCACATGTTCCTCAAAATTATTCAAAATTTATGGGAATATACGAAACAAAACATTATAGATTCCCGTGAGAATGGTGAATGGATATGGTCAGTGGAAGCTAATGGTCAACCAACGAAACGCAATATAGGAGACCCTTGGAAAGGTTCTTATCACAACGGAAGATTCTGTTTAGAAATTATAGAAAGGATGTCAGTATAATGATGCATGAAAAGTATTTTGAATTAAAAGAGAAGCAAGAAGCTTTACTAACTAGAAAAAATGAGATTAACGAAGAATTTTATAACGGAGTGTATGACCGTTATGAATACCCGGTCATAACACGTCACCATGTCCCTCTTCATTGGAGATTTGACTTAAATAAAGAAACAAATCCGTTCTTTATGGAAAGACTAGGAATTAACGCGGCGTTTAATGCTGGTGCACTTTATTTAAATGAAAAATATTATTTAGTAGTGCGTACAGAAGGACTAGACAGAAAGTCTTTCTTTGCGTTAGCTGAAAGTGATACGGGAATTGATAACTTTAGGTTTATTGGCAAACCTCTTACGTGGGAAGATATTGATGAGGATGAAACTAACATATATGATATGCGCCTAGTTAAGCATGAAGATGGCTGGATTTATGGTGTTTACTGTTCAGAAGCTAAGGATCCTGATGCGACGCCATTTGATACTTCAAGCGCTGTTGCACAAGCTGGGCTAGTGAGAACAAAGGATTTGAAAAATTGGGAGAGACTTCCGAATATCCAAACAAAATCACCGCAACAGCGAAATGTTGTACTTCATCCGGAGTTTGTTAATGGAAAGTATGCGTTCTACACGCGTCCACAGGATGGATTTATCTCAACTGGATCTGGTGGCGGTATTGCGTGGGGGGTGTGTGATAGTATTGAAAACCCCGTGATTAATAAAGAAGAAGTGATAGATGAAAGAAGATATCACACTGTCTATGAGGTGAAAAATGGTCAAGGACCAGCGCCTATTAAAACAGAAAAAGGTTGGATTCATATCGCTCATGGTGTGCGAAATACTGCAGCGGGGTTAAGATATGTCTTGTATACATTTGCTACAAGCTTAGATGATCCAAAACAGGTTATTGCAAAACCAGGAGGTCATTTTATTGCACCATATGATGACGAGCGTATAGGTGATGTTTCTAACGTCATATTCTGTAATGGTGCGGTTGTAAATGAGAATAATGATGTCTTTATTTATTATGCTTCAAGTGATACGCGTATGCATGTCGCAACCACGACAATAGATAAGCTTGTCGATTATACGTTTAACACACCTGAAGACCCTTTCCGTTCATTGCCTTGTGCAATTCAACGTGGGGAGTTAATAGAGAAAAATGAAAACTTGTTGAAACAGAACAGTTAATAAACCTACTGTTATGAAAGCTCTTTCCTTATGAGCTAAAAACATCTAAAATAATAGGTATATGTTTATAAGTAGAGCTTTTATCGACATTTTAGAGGTGGAATCTATGAAAAGTAATGTAACAATGCGGGATATTGCTGACAAGCTTGGAGTTAGTAGTGTTACTGTTTCTAAGGCTTTAAATGATAAAGATGGTGTAAGTGAAGAATTAAAAGAAAAGATTAAGCAACTAGCAGAAGAAATGGGATATCGTTATAATGCAGCTGCAAAATCTATGAGAGAAGGTTTTTCTTACAATATAGGTGTAATCATTCCAGAAAGATTCACAGGAGAAAGTCAATCTTTTTATTTAAAAATGTATCAATACATCACAAGAGTTCTTGAGACATACGGCTATTATGGAATATTGCATATCCTAGACAACGAGGATGAAGAACATGTCAATTTACCCCGTATTTATTATGAAAAAAGAGTAGATGGTCTTATTATTCTTGGACAAACAAGTAAAGGGTACATTGAAAAAATACAACAAGTAGAAATGCCTAAACTATTTTTAGATTTTTATGATGAACACGCTGATGTTGATTCAGTTATAACAGATAACTTTTATGGTGCGTATGAAATGACTAACTACTTGATAAGAAATGGACACAAAGATATTGCATATGTGGGAAATCTTTATTCAACAAGTAGTATTCAAGACCGCTTCTTAGGTTACTATAAATCTCTATTAGAGCACAGAATGATCCTTCGTGATGAATTGGTCTTAAATGATAGAGATGAACGAGGTAAGTACATTGATATCGAACTTCCAGATAAGCTCCCTACTGCTTTCGTATGTAATTGTGACCAAGTAGCTCATAATCTGATCAATAAGCTTAAAAAATTAGGATACGCTGTTCCAAATGATGTGTCCGTCGTTGGTTTTGATAACGATATATACGCTACAATCACAGAGCCTCAATTAACAACTGTTGAGGTTGATATTGAAGAGATGGCAAACACAGCGGTTAAATTTATTATAGAGAAAATTAAAAATAAAAATAAAAGCTACGGCAGAGTATTAGTAAAAGGTAGAATTATAATAAGAGACTCCGTACGGAAAATTTAAACAAGGTAGGGTTGCCCGCCTTGTTTTTCTATTTACTAAGCGATAAAGGGAGGTCACTAAGATATGAACAGCAAGTTAAATATCTTCTTTCAATATTTATATAAATTTTTCAAAGTCAGCTTTTTTTTCTGGTTGTATTTGCTAAAAGGCCTTGTCATTTATGCAGTGATTCCTTCTGCTAATGCACTATTGGTAACACTTAAAAATATTTTAGAAGGTGTAGATGAAGAAGATGATATAAAAGCTTTATATAAGAAGAACTATGAAGCACTTGCTTCAGAGAGAATGTCATCGTTTCTCTTCTCCATTAGCTTTATTTTAATATATACGGCTTTGTTTTTTGTGAATAAATGGAGCAGCTCGTACTCGTTAGCTATAACCTTAGTTCTTTTATATATTCTAGCTCTTACTGTATTATTGTTACTTTATAGTGTGTATTTCCTGCAATTCAAAAACAAGAATTGGAAGGGGATAATCCTACTCTCTTTTTTTTCATCTATTAAATATATTCACCTATCGTTAGCAGTATTAACCTTAATTATCATTATGTACTTTACAGCAACATATAACTTTGCCTTTTTTGTTATATTTGGACCATTTTTATTCGGCCTTGGGACAAATCTAATATTTACGAGAGTGAAGAGTGTTTAGGATGAGTGAAGATATGCGACATTATAAAAAACATAATGTTTTAATTATTTAATTGATTAGTAAGGTGGATTAGCTTGAGGTAATTGTTTTCTTTTCGATCACTGGCTCTTATGCATCAGAATAACCTGCAATACCCAGATTGGTTTATTGAAATGCAAGTTTTAGATAATTCCAAACCCAGGGTAGGACCGAACAAAGTTAACGAAAGTGATTATATAAAATGTCTGTATTACTAAAAGAAATGAATGGAGAAGCTAAAAAAGCATGTAGAAATCGAAATTGAGAAATCAACAGTAAACTTAACGATAACTTTATTGTAAAATACTGATTTATATTTTATTAAGAAAAATCTAGATTATAAGTACTGGAACAGCAAGGATACAGCTGGATTCTTGCTGTTTTTTTATGGTTAACTAACAATTATTGAAAAATAGTTTACTAAATTACCTTAATAAATGTACACGCTTACTATATAACTAAACAGAGGTTTTTGAGAATTAATCAAATATATTTACTTAAAAAACGTTGACAAGAAAGCGGTAACATCATAAAATTATATTGTAAGCTTAACGTTAACTTAATTTACTAGAGAGGGGTTCGAAAATCTATGAAGAAAAGTAGAATGGCATTATTGTTTTTATCGGTTGTATTAATTCTAACAATGTTTGTAGGGTGTGGAGCTAAAGAGGAAAATACTAGCACTACTGATAACTCAAATGCTACAGAAGAAAATAGCAACACAACAGATAATGCAGCAAGTGAAGAAAACTCGGTTTCAGGAGAGATTACTGTATTAACAAATAGAACAGATATTGTTGATACTGTCTTTAAAGACTACGCTGCTAAGTTTAACGAGAAATACCCTGATGTAAAAGTGAGTTTTGAAGCAATTACAGATTATGAAGGTCAAGTTAAAATTCGTTTAAATACAAAAGATTATGGAGATGTTTTATTAATTCCAAATGAACTTCCAGTAACAGAAGTTCCTAATTTCTTTGAACCGTTAGGAACAGTTGATGAGTTGAGTGAAAAATATTTATTTGTTGATGAAAAGGCTTTAAATAATACAACTTACGGCATTCCAATTACTGTAAATGCAGAAGGAATTGTATACAATAAACGAGTGTTTGAAGAAGCGGGTATTACGGAATCGCTATTATCACCAGAAGCGTTTCTTGATGCAATGAAAAAAATTAAAGAGAATACAGATGCTATACCATATTATACAAACTATGCGGCGGGATGGCCTTTAACGCAATGGGAGCCTAACCGTTTATCGGTTGCCGGAGAACCTGATTATGTGAATGTACAAATGCCAAATATGGATGATCCGTTCTCACCTGGTAGACCTCATTATGTTGTATATAAATTAATGTATGATTTAGCAAAAGAAGGCTTAATTGAAAGGGATCCTTTAACTACAGATTGGGAATCTTCAAAAGCTATGTTAGCAAAAGGTGAGATTGCTTCAATGGTATTAGGTTCTTGGGCTATTTCACAAGTGCAGGCTTTAGCTGATAATCCTTCAGATATTGGTTATATGCCATTCCCAAGTAACAAAGATGGTAAAGTGTACGCTGCAAGCGGTGGAGATTATAAAATTGGTATTAATCTGAACTCTAAAAATAAAGACGCTGCAGAAGCTTGGTTATATTGGTTTATTAATGAATCCAACTATGCTGTTGACCAAGGTGGAATTTCACCTATTAAAGGTGCACCAATGCCAGAAACTTTAAGTGCGTTTGAAGAAATGGGTGTAGAACTTATTTCGAATGCTCCTCCTAAAGAGGGTCAAGACGGTTTAGTTGATGAAATTGATAAGCAAGGTGAGATAGGGTTGTGGGCTGCAGACTTCAAAGCGCGTATTATCGAAGCTGGAATTGGTAATAGAGACGAATCATATGACGACATTATGAATGATTTAAATGCAAGATGGAAGGAAGCAAGAGCGAAAGTTGTAGGTAACTAATTTTGCTCATAATAAGATGAGGGAAAGCACCAGTGCTTCTTCCCTCATCTTATAAAAATGTTTACATTCGAAGTGAGGTATCAACTCATGTTTAAACTCTCTAACCTTAACTACAAGTCACAAAGAATATTAATCATTACTCTATTTTCCTTCATTCCTGTCGTGCTGCTTATAACTTTCTCTTATTTACCTGTATTTAATATGTTTCAATATAGTTTTACGAATTGGAATGGCTATAGTAAGGAATCAGAATTTATTTGGTTTGAAAATTACGTTACTATTTTTACAAGGCCCGAATATTTCTCGGTTTTTAAGGTGAGTTTATATTACTTTTTGGCAACTTTTGTACAAATGGGAATCGCATTATATTTCGCAACGATTTTAAGCTTTAAGGTGAAATATAGTAACTTCTTTAAAGGGACGTTATTTTTCCCGTATTTATTAAATGGTGTTGCAATTGGGTTTATCTTTTTATACTTTTTCAGGCCAGATGGAACATTAGATAGTATCCTTGCTTTTCTAGGGCTTGGTGAATATGTTCAATTGTGGCTAGGAAACCCAGATATTATTAATATCTCATTAGCAGGTACATCTGTATGGAGATATATGGGTTTTAATTTCATTATTTTCTTAGGAGCTATACAATCTATTCCACATGAAATTTATGAAGCAGCTGAAATAGATGGAGCAAATAGATGGCACCAGTTCCGCTTTATCATTTTACCAAGCATTAGAAGAATTGTAGAACTAAATATCATTCTAGCTATTAGTGGAGCAATCAGTGCTTTTGAAATTCCTTATATCATGACATCAGGTAACAACGGCAGTAAAACATTTGTCATTCAGACGGTAGATACAGCATTTAAGTACAGTAAAGTTGGGCTTGGTTCTGCGATGGCTGTTGTTCTTCTGTTTATTGTCGTAATTGTAACAGTTATTCAAAAGAAATTTTTATCAAATAAGGAGGCCTAGAAGTGTATCAACTAAAACAGTATTTTATAAAAGTATGTAAGTATGCAACCTTGCTTCTAGGTGTTTTAACAGCATTAGTTCCTATTGTAGTTGTTCTCTTTGCATCATTTAAAACATCAGAAGAATATGCTAACACCGGACCTTTAGTGCCTCCTAGTAGCTGGCTCAATTTCGAGAACTATAGCCGAGCATTTTTTGAAGGTAACATGTTGACAGGTTTTATAAATACAACAATTATTCTTCTAATCTCCATTACCGGAGCTGTGATATTCGGAACGATGATTGCGTATGTGTTAAGTCGCTTTGATTTTAAAGGAAGTAAGATTCTTATGGGAGCATTCTTGCTAGCAACACTTATACCTGCAGTTACTACACAAGTTGCTACTTTTCAAATTATCAGTGCGTTAGGGGCTTTTAATACAAAATGGGCTGCTATTTTACTTTTTATGGGTACGGATATAATTTCTGTTTATATTTTTCTTCAGTTCCTAGACACGATTTCAAAATCATTAGATGAATCAGCCATGCTTGATGGTGCATCGTATTTCACAATTTACAGAAAAATCATTTTACCGTTGCTAAAACCAGCTATCGTTACTGTATTCATTATTAAAGGTGTAAATATTTATAACGATTTTTACATTCCGTTTTTATATATGCCAAAGACAGAACTTCAAGTTATATCTACAGCATTATTTAAATTTAAGGGACCGTATGGTTCTGAATGGGAAGTTATCAGTGCGGGAATTATTATAGCTATTATCCCAACTTTAGCGGTATTCCTATCATTACAAAAACATATTTATAACGGTATTGCAGGGTCTGTTAAATAGTGCCAACGAACGAAATGGTGTGATGAGATTATACAGGTGGAATCGATATCATATCATTCGATGTATATAAAGAAGACATTCAAATACAAAGAGATTTAGTGGAAGAGAATGACAAGTTTTATTATTGTGAGGCGACAAAACTTTTTTGAAAAATAATCTAGCAGAATTCGAAGATATAGCAAATAGAATTATCCAACTTAAAGCTCTTGAAAGGAGTTAATAACATGAAACATGTAAATATCATTGGAGAGGCGTTACCAAATATACCTTGGCAGGAAAAACCAACTAATAGTGTGGGGCCTGTTTGGAGACATTCTGAAAATCCAATTATTGACCGAAATCCTGTAAGAGGAATTTCAAGAATTTTTAATAGTGCGGTTGTACCTTACGAAGGAAAGTTTATTGGTGTGTTCCGCGCCGAGACAGTAAATGGACGCCCTCACCTGCATTTAGGCTTTAGTGAGGACGCTCTTAACTGGAATATCGAAGAAGAGCGTATTCAGTTTGTCGATGAAACTGGCAACCCATATCAACCTCGCTATGCGTATGATCCGCGTTTAGTAAAAGTGGAAGACACATATTATATCATCTGGTGTACTGATTTTTATGGAGCAGCACTAGGTATCGCAAAAACAACAGATTTTAAACATTTTGTTCGTATTGAAAATCCATTTCTACCTTTTAATAGAAATGGTGTATTTTTTCCAAGGAAAATCAATAACAACTTTATGTTGTTATCACGACCAAGTGATAGTGGACATACACCTTTTGGTGATATCTTTGTTAGTGAAAGTCCTGATCTGGTCTATTGGGGGAAACATCGTCATGTAATGAGTAAGGGTGGTCAAGGGTGGTGGCAATCACTAAAAATTGGTGGTGGTCCAGCACCGATTGAAACTTCTGAAGGATGGCTTATGTTCTATCATGGTGTAACTGGAACATGTAATGGATACGTATATAGCATGGGAGTTGTTATCTTAGATTTGGAAGAACCATCAAAAGTAAAGTACCGTTCTGAAAACTTTGTGTTAACTCCAGAAAAATGGTACGAGGAAAAAGGATTTGTAGATAATGTTATTTTCCCATGCGCGACGTTACATGATGCGGAAACTGGTAGGATTGCAATCTACTATGGTGCAGCAGATACGTATGTAGGTGTAGCGTATACGACTGTAGATGAAATTGTTAATTACGTGATTAACACTCATGAAGTTGTGGGTGATGATGCTGAAGAAGGTAAAATGTAAACACAAACGAATGTGTGTATGTATAAAAGTTCAATAATTTAAGCGCCCTAATCCTTTCGACGCTTCACCCCCTAAGTATGGAAGTACCATATATCCGTGAAGGGGGCATGGCGAATGTATAGGAAAAAGGGCTTTTTTGTTTATGAGAAGAAAGGGGGACCCCTTTTGCCGAAAGTAGTTGAGCCGTTATTAGACCACCCTGCAACGCTTGATGGAGCTTCTATTTTGGGTGACGTTTCATTTCTTTCATATCATATGCTTATTTTTTGAGAAAGGTAAGTTAGCAGTTATGGAAACATGCGATGAGCTGATGAGTAAGTGAGAGGTTTTTATGACCTCAAAATTTACGCCAATAAAAATGACTAAAATAAAAATTTGCTTACGTAAGGAGACGAATATATTGGAATATATTAAAGGTTTTACATTTGGGTGGTTAGCGAGAAAAGGAGATTTTGAAAAGATAGAGGCGAAACAATCTCTTAAGCTACTTAAAGAACGGACAAATAGTAATTATGTGATTTTTGCTTTAGCAGCCTTACAAGATACAGCACATTCGACGAAAATAGACTATACAGATTCGCATATGGTAGATGACGATGAATTGGTTGGGATGATAGAATATGCCCGTTCGCTCGATTTAAAAGTAATAATAAAGCCTACAGTCAATGTGAAGGATGGAACGTGGAGAGCTCATATTAATTTTTTTGATATAGATGTCCCGTGCGAACCAAGATGGCGTGATTGGTTTAGGAATTATACAGCTTACCAGCTGCACTATGCAAGAATTGCTGAAAGAATGAATTGCGAAATGTTTATCGTAGGCTGCGAAATGGTACAGACGGAGCGTAGAGAGAGAGAATGGCGCAAGTTAATTGACGATGTGAGATCAGTTTATAAGGGCCTTATTACGTATAATACAGATAAATATCAAGAGGGACATGTAAAATGGTGGGATGCTGTTGATGTCATTTCTTCAAGCGGCTATTATCCGATTGATGATTGGGACGCTCAGTTAGATAGAATTGAAGGAATAATTAAACCATATAACAAGCCGTTCTTTTTTGCTGAAGCTGGATGTCCAAGTCGAACAGGGTCATCACTTGTGCCTAATGATTGGAGTCTTATTGGTAATGCAAATCTACAAGAGCAAGAAGAGTATTATAAAGAAATGTTTATGAAAACGAGTGTAAAAGAGTGGATTAGCGGCTTTGGTCTATGGGATTGGAGTGCTAACTTATACGACAAAGAGAAGGCTGTATTGGATAGCGGTTATGGTGTGTTTGAAAAGCCTTCTGAAAAAATTATTAAGCAATTTTATACGCTAAAATAACTTCTTGGAATTTAATTGAGAAATAAATATGACAGGAATATTATTCTGCCGCCTGTTGGATTTGGAGATTGCCACGTAAAAGCTATTGAAGATTATTAGTCAGTATTTGAAACGATGTAACTACAAATAGTTATTTTTCTATCGACTTGTCAAAATCAAATGTTCAGAAATGTTATCTGGAGTGGATCATGGTGTTGTTTGCGTCCGTATGGAACGGAGCCGAAGGTGGAGTGTTACTTTGGTGTAAGAGGAGACACATATGAAGAGAGTACGCAAGTATATAGATAAGGTCATCCATAGAGGATGGCCTTAATCTAATTTTATCTACATAGCCATAAGCTTATTTATTTGTTATGCTTTCTTAATTTTTAATCGACGGACAAACCAAAATCCGATAAGTAGTAAAGATGCTAGAAAAGAACCCGTTGCAATTGGGTTTAGCATCATATAAGCCATCCCGACAACTGGTAATAACGCTATTCGTATCAAGCTTTTCAAAAATTCACTATCTGTAATATTTGCAGCGATAGATGGTGAGTTATTATAATAAAAATTCACAAATTTTCTTCCGATTGTATTGGTTAATAGGAACTCATCCCTAAACTTTCTAAGTGCACTTACTGCAGGAGTATACTTTGTCCCGTATGCAGCAGTTGCGATAAAGCATTCATCGACTACTTTAATTTCTTCAGTAGTGAAAGAAGTAGAGAGCATACTGCCATCTTTCGCTTTTAAAGGTGCTTCAGATGTGCCATCAAATTTAATAATTCGAGTTTCACCAGATAGTTTTTCACTAAAAGTAATAATTAATGCGCTTCCATCTACAGAGAGTAGATCATTATCATCTAACGGTAAGAAGTCTATGCCATTAGTAGAATACGTAATATTTTCTTTAATATTGTTTAGATCTTGTTCAGGATCTAATTCACTAGAAAATGTTAGTCTGACAATCTTTTCATCTGCATCAATAGTAGCGGAATCATAAGTTAAAACAGGGTGTCCTCCTTCATCCGGCATGATTACAGCTTTGATGTCATCGAAGTATAACACACTTTCTGTCAGTACATTATTTACTTCATTTACATAAATGTTAAATGATTGAATGTCAGAGGCAGTCTCATGATTAAGTACTTTTGTGCTATCGCTATACCATGGAGCTGGTTTAAACTCGCTAAATGGAATTGTTTCAATCCTTGCTGTTGTATCCGAAATATCTGGATACGCTTCAAATGGAATACCACTCGCATTTATTTGAACAACAACCTTTTGACCAGTCCCATCCGGTTGAATCCAAAATTGTACCGCATTATATGGACTCCAATCGACGTCATTCATACCTTTACCGATACCTGTATAATTTGTTGGTGCTAGTGTGTAATCATAACGCATTGCGTAATTGCCACTATTTTTGGGTTCTTGAACTAATGAGATGGTTGGTTGCTCACCATGTTTTAAATATGAATCATTAACGAAGCTAGAATCGCCATCATACCCTTCGAAGTCATCTACTAGCGAAGGATCAGCAACTGGCTTTTCTACACGGTTAATGAATTGAATGTTGTCAATGTAGATTGGTCCTTCGTAATTCCAATCCTTAGTAACAAATTCAATAACCATATCTGTTGCAGTGGGTTCTTCTGTAAATATAATCTCAATTGTCTTTTTGGCGTATCCATCTTTTATGTCCATTTCGGAATAACCAAAGTCTGTTAAACCTTCGCCAAGCTTCTTGTAGCTAGCTGGAGTGGAAAGACCTACAACTGGACCGAAAACCTTAGGAATTTGTAAATCTGTTAATT
The DNA here is from genome assembly GCF_003944835.1 of Bacillus sp. HMF5848. GTDB lineage: Bacteria > Bacillota > Bacilli > Bacillales > HMF5848 > HMF5848. Next base: position 3,437,832 of record NZ_RWIV01000001.1, on the reverse strand, counting down.
CCGGTAATATAATGTCAAATTTGATTTTATTAACTTCTGACATATTAACCATATTATTAATTCCAGGTAGTTTTACCGCCGCTTTTTGATAGGTCCAGTTGGTATTATCGCCATCATCTGCAACATGAACATCAATAGCTAATGCGCCTGATCCTATGGAGGATTCATGCTTTACCGCCCCCTCTACAGACCCTGCAGCTGCGTATACACCATCGAAAGTTGCGCCTTCTATACCACTATTAAATGTGACTTCCTTTAATGGAATCTCTGCAAACACATTCACATTTACTGTCTGATCATCAGCTGTTCCATCAACATACACAACTTTTACTGTTAAGTTAATTTCTTGTCCATTAACAGCTGCTTTTGGTGTCCAATCAGCTGTGTAATAGTTTCCTTCAAGTTTCATTTCCTCTTCTGTTGTAGCAGGAGTAGAGTATACAACTTTTGAAATCTCCTTATCGTAGTTAGCGATTTTTGCTCTAATTTTCGTAGTTCCGCTAATTTCTTGTCGGTTACTTGGTGTTACAATATACATAAATGGCTCTTCTGAAGAAGTATTAACCGCTAAATCATATACTCCAGCAAGACGGTCACCGAAAACGGACGTATCGCTGTTATAAAACTCAATGAAGTTATTTATCATTTCATGGTTTCCGAGAACAGGATGGCCTTTAAAAGGAATGAAATATTGATCTAGTCCCCAGTTTGCCCAATGCATCGTATAGGCGATTTGCTTTGCTGTTTCATCAGCCATTAACTTTTCATGGAATCTTGTAAACCAATCCGGAATGGCATTATTTGAATTACTTAAGCCTTTACTTCCATTCCATCTTATACCAACCTCTGAAAAAGTAGGTATCTTTCCTTTATCCTTTGCAATCTCTACCACAATTCTAGCGTTGTTCACCATTGCATCGATGACACCATCACCTTCGCTAGGTCTATCGTGATATTGATCATATCCAATGACATCAATATAATCATCACCTGGATATCGATCTAAATATTGCTCTTTTGTTTTAAATGGACCATTCGGAGAATACACGTACAAGAAATTGTCTACTCCTTTTTGGTCTCTTAAGTATTCAACTGTATATCTAAATAGATTAATATAGTCATCCTTTGTGCAATGGATGGCACCCCACCAAAACCAGCTTCCGTTATTTTCGTGAAACGGTCTAAATAAAATAGGTATATCCTTCCCATCTGAACCTTGTAATCCATTTGCAAATGCAGCAACTTCATCTAAATAAGCATTGTATTCAGCATGATGGTCACCACCGGGTAGGATGCGCTTTACAACATTACCTGTTGTATCATAATACGCTCCGCCCGTAACGAAATTTTGCATATGGGCACTTAATGTAACAATGCCACCGCGGTCATATGCTTTTGTAATCCAATCATCCATGATGGCAGCTCGTTCTTCTATCGTTTCCCCGGGTCCGGATTCGCCTGGATTCCAAAGGCCGTCGATATCCCATCCGTAGATTGCAGGAAAAGCACCAACATTGTTATAAATATCTGACTGTGTACCATCCTGCGTGCTAATTGTCACACCACGACTTGTTGCATGTTGCTGTCCGAATAACGTGTACTCTTTTCTTGTGTTTTTTAAGTATGCAAATAGTGATTTCGTTTCAGCTGTTGCATTAGAATCTACAAGATTAACATCACTAAGATCGAAATTATCTGTAGGGATTATTGGTTGATTGTTATTCGGATCAACAAGCTCTTCTTGATCTCCACCACCTAATGGCGCATTTAAAATCTTTACATTATCAATATAAATAGGGCCTGTATATGGGATACTATCTGATACAAAGCATATCCATAATTCTGTTTTGTTTTCTGCCTCTGTTGGCAAGATAACGTTTTCAACTGTTACCTTTCCGTATTCTTTACCGTTTAAAGTAATGGTTTCAAGTGCAGACAGTGTCTTATTATTGAGTCCCTCGCCAATTTTAATAAAATTCCCATCTGAATCTTGGATAATTATATATGGTTTAATCTCTTTTTCTTGAACACTATCTAAATCGCTTATTGATAAGTCAATATATAAATCAAAAGATACTTTCGTTGCTTGGCTTATTTCGGGAACGTTATTTTTAATCTTTAACTCTTCCCAAGTATTATCCCCCGATAATACAGCATTAATTTTTAATGCTCCGTCACCAAGGTCGTTACTATGTTCTATAGCTAGACTACCAAATTTCGCTTGCCATGTTCCTGCATTTGACCATCCGGCGATGTCACTATCAAATGTATAGATAGCTAACTCATTTGTAGCATTACCAGGATTAGACGATGACTGACGTTTCACCAAAGAATAATTATCAATATAAATAGGACCGCTATAGTCACTATTTACTCCTGCTAATCCTATTACTAATTCTTGATTACTTAATCCTAAATCTAAAGGAACTGATAATTCGAGTTTTACATACTCTGTTCCTGCTTCAACGTCTAAGCTATTAATATCAAATTCATTAATTTTTAATTCTTGCCAATCATTATTTAAGCCGGTTTGAACTTTTAGAATTCCTTTTGACCACTGCGCTTTTGGTACAAAAATTTCATAACTAATACTTTCGAAGTTATCAAAAGAAAAATCTGGGCCAACTATCTTTTTAAAAGAATAAGCGGACCAGCCCTTCGTTTCGTCAAATGTAACATCTACCTTAATTGCTCCAGAGCCAACATCAGTACTATGCGTGAATGAATTTAATGTAGCATCTGACTCCCAACCTTCCTGCCATCCTTCTAGGTCAGAGTTGAAAGTAAAGGTTAGTTCATCACTCGTATTATTATGATCAGAAGCTTTATTTAATAACTTCATATTATCTATTAAAATAGAGTCAGTAAACGTAGTATTCTTTCCAGCTATTCGAATGTACAATTCCTGAAGAACTCCAGAAATGGCTTCATCCACCTTTTGCAGTTTCACATAAGTGGTCCCATTTATTTCCTCGGTCGGCATTGATTCTTTATCACTTGCTGGTATCTCATCAATTGAAAGTTCAGTCCATGTCCAACCAGATCCTAACTTTGCAATGTTTTGGATATACAAAGAACCATCGTCCCATGTTTCTTTAGGAATGTATAAGTCATACTCAAGGGCATTTGCATCGATTCCATCTAGCTCTTTTTTAAAACGAGCTTCCTCCCAGCCTCCACCAGTGTATTTAACTCCAAGTTCTAACGCACCAGCTGCTGCGTTGTGAGTGACTGGAACTTCTGCAAAGAATCCAGTGTCTGAATCGGCTAACCACCCTTCGGTATCATAGACACTCTCAAAATCAATGCTGAGAACTTCTTCGCTTTCTGAAGCAGATACAGCCTGTAGGCCATAACGTGGGAGTAGCCCAATCATAATAACGAGTATTAACGTCCACACAAAAATACGTTTTTTTAATGACGCATTCATAAATTGCCTCCTTTTTAATTTTTTTATTGAAGAATATTTCATAGATTTTTTTGAGTAGAATCCTTGAAGTTAGTAGTGTAGTTGTCTAGAAAATATTCAATAATAACTAAATCAGTAAGCGTTTTCAAATATAAGGTGATAAATTTTATTGTTTACTAATAATATACTTTTATAATATATTAAAGTTAACGTTAAGTTAAATTAAAAATCTTATTTATTAGTGATTATATCGAATATTTCATGTATGTTCAATTACAATTTTCCGAAAAATAAAATTGGAATAACTTTAATTTTTTAGTGTTATATACTTAATCGTTAAAGTTATGTGTATATTGATATTAACTAGATACCCATACTAGTGGAGCAAATGAGCAGAAAAACTTATCAGAACAGATGTGTCAAATCGTTGATAGTAATTCATGAGAATTATTAAATGTGAGTAATTGTAATGCAGAGACAACCATTTATCTTCTTTGACAATCAGCTGAAAGTTTGGGTACTGGTGTTTAAGTTCAGTTTATTACAATGAATTAGAATATTACGCCGCCGTGAATAGGTTCTCGAGTTTTACACGCAACAAAAAACATAATTGATGATTGTAATTCATTAATATTTTAGTCATTGTGATAGTGAGACTAAATGTTAATTCTTTTCAAAAATGCTATATAAACACAATCTTTTTTTATAAAGTTGCGATAAAATATAGAGGTATATTTAAAGGAGTGACTATTAATAATGAGTGAAATATTATTTTTACAGCCGAAATTTCAAGAGCGAATTTGGGGTGGTACACGCTTACGAGACCACTTTGGATATGATATACCCAGTGAACAAACAGGGGAGTGCTGGGCAATAAGTGCACATGCGAACGGCGATTGTCAAATTTCCAACGGGACATACGAGGGTAAAACTCTTAGCTGGCTTTGGGAAAATCATCGTGAGTTATTCGGAAACATCAGTGGAGACCGCTTCCCGTTGCTTACAAAAATTCTAGATGCTAAAGACGATTTAAGTGTCCAAGTGCATCCAGGTGACGACTATGCTAAAGAATTTGAAAACGGTGAGCTAGGTAAAACAGAATGCTGGTATATTATTGACTGTGAAGAAGATGCGGAACTAATAATTGGTCATCATGCTAAGTCAAAAGAAGAGATGACAGATATGATTGCAAGCGGCAATTGGCAGCAATTGCTTCGGAAAGTGAAAATAAAGCCAGGGGATTTTTTCTTTATTCCAGCTGGTACTATTCATGCGATCGGAAAAGGAACGATGATTTTAGAAACACAGCAATCGAGTGATGTTACATATCGTGTGTATGATTACGATCGCTTACAAGACGGAAAACCGAGAGAGCTACATATCGAGAAAAGTATAGCAGTTAGTACCGTGCCTCATGAAGACTATAGTAACAGCTATAAAGTACATACAATGGAACAGGCAGAGGTTACAAGACTCGTTGAAAGTAAGTACTTTACGGTATATAAAACAGAGATCTCAGGCAAGCAGTTATTTAGAAACTCTCATCCGTTTGTGCTTGTGAGTGTTCTTGAAGGGACAGGAAAGATTGATGGTGTAGCTATAGACAAAGGTCAACATTTTATCATTCCTAGCGGCTATGAGCAGTACACTATTGAAGGTAATGTTAAGTTAATTGTATCCCATATATAGTCTAGGGCAAGGATTGAACTTATGAAGTACATCTTAATACGCTAGATGTACTTTTTTTACAATAAAAATGCAAACGCTTTAGTTTAAGTTTTTTGTAAGGGAAAGGATGTGTAACTGTGAGTTTATCAGTTGGAATAGATTTGGGTGGCACTCATGTTAGAGCAGCGCTTGTAGACCAATCTGGAAAAATAATAACTATGATTCAAGAGGAAACAGAAGCGCATAAAGGGTATACATATGTCATTGATAAAATGATTAAGCTAGCTGAAAAGCTAATTGTTAATCAGACAATTAAAGGAATTGGAATTGGCGCCCCTGGCCCTCTCGATTATAAAACAGGGGTGATTTTAAGTCCTCCTAACTTACCTGGGTGGGAAAAGGTTCCTATTGTGAATTTGATTGCTAACCATTTTAACGTACCTGTTTATTTAAATAACGATGCGAATGTTGCTGCCCTTGCTGAAGCGAGAATTGGTAGTGGAAGAGACTATGAAAGTGTGTACTATATCACGGTAAGCACGGGTATTGGTGGAGGATTTGTTATCAATAAGCAAATTTTCAATGGTGCGCAAGGCTATGCGGGCGAAATAGGCAACATGATTTTGAATCCAAACGGCTATAAGCATTCTAATTTGAATAAGGGCTCTTTTGAAAGTTATTCAAGCGGGACAGCTATTGGCAGAGTAGCGGCTGAAAGGTTACATATGAGTGGAGGGGCTAAGCAAGTGTTTTCACTTGCTGACGAAGGGAATGAATTAGCTCAAAACATTATTGAAGAAGCAGTATCGCATCTAGCTATGGGGATTGCCAATATTGCTCACACTGTCAATCCTGCTGTCTTTGTTCTTGGTGGAGGTGTAATGAAATCTGAGAAATGGATTCTCGAACCACTAAGACAAAAAGTAAAAGAGTTTGTATTCCCTGAGCTCGCAAGGTCTATACAGATTAAGCCTGCTGCTCTTGGAGGTCATGCTGGTGTGGTTGGAGCAGCTATGTTAGTACCGTAATATGTTAAACGGATTATGCTAACTTTCGAAAGGTATTGCAGTATAATTACGTAATGTGATAGAAAACATTTTAATATATTTCCTTTAAGGATCCAGAAAGAAGAACACTACGGTAGTCGTATGCTTAACATTGGTCACACTATCAAGGAGGCTAAAACATTGTATATTGATATGCCAATAACCGATTTAAAAAAATATCAAGGTATTAATCCAAAACCTATGGATTTCGATGAATATTGGACTAGAGCTTTACTAGATTTAGAGAATCTATCAATGCAATATGAGTTAATCCCAGCAAGCATACAAAACAATGTGGCTGATTGTTATCACCTTTATTTTATAGGGGTGGGTGGAGCAAGGATACACTGTAAGTTCGTAAAACCAAAAAGTCAAAGCACACCTGGACCTGGGTTGGCGATGTTTCATGGTTACTCAATGAATAGCGGAGATTGGTTTGATAAAATTGCTTATGCAGCACAAGGATTTACTGTTCTGGCGTTAGATTGTCGCGGACAAGGTGGGTTGTCAGAGGACATAGTACCGGTAAAAGGACCGACATTACGTGGGCATATTATTCGTGGTATTGATGATCCGAACTCTGCCAATATGTATTATCGACAAGTGTTTCTCGATACAGTTCAAACGGTGCAAATCCTCATGTCGATGGACGGTGTGAATGAAGACCGCATTGGCGTGATGGGGTGGTCACAAGGTGGTGCTTTAGCAACAGCCTGTGCGGCCCTTGAACCTAAAGTAAAGAAAGCTATAGCTATTTATCCTTTTTTAAGTGATTATAAACGTGCGTGGGAGATGGATATCAACCTGTCAGCGTATGCAGAAATCGCAGACTACTTCCGAATGTTTGATCCATTACATGAAAGAGAAAATGAAATTTTTACTAAGCTAGGATACATAGATATTCAACATCTAGCAGAACGTATCCAAGCTAGCGTGCATTGGGTAACAGGCCTAACAGACGAAGTGTGTCCACCTTCCACTCAATTCGCTACTTTTAATAAGATAGTATCCGAAAAAGAACTACTACTATACCATGAATATGGTCATGAAAATTTACCGAATATAGTAGATGTTTGTTTACAAAGGTTGTTAACCTTGTAATTTAAATTGACATCTACTAAGTGTATAAGATGTTCCCTCAAAAATTACTAAAGGTATTAGATTAGACGTTAATGTAGGTTGTTATATTACCGTCTAATCCACACCTCAAAATATCTTTGTAATCATTCCTTCCTTAAAATCTTTTGTTAGTCGACTCCTTCTAAACATAGCCATTTTTTCAAAAAATATAATGTCTTATCGTAAAATTTGACTATTGTATAGTTCTTTTGTCATAATAAACATAAATAGTAGTTCTAAATACCTATTAAGGAAGGGGCGTTGGTGTAATCTATGAAAAAAACTTGTAGTCATTTAGAAGCGGAGATTAGAAAAGCCCGTGAAAGATTAATTGAAACTGGTCTTAGGGAAGGGTTAACATCAAGAAAAACGCTAAAATTTAGTCGGTATTTAGATAAATTAATTAATTACAAAATGAAGAAAAGATATGATTTTTAAGAAAAATATACTGTGACATTTTTTATATTATTGTGATAGATTAATAGCTCCTATATGCAAAAGGACTAAATTTTAAAGTCCAAAAGTTCAATATAGATATAGATATTAGCATGTAAGTGATATAATGTAAGAATTTTTGAAAGCGAGAATGGCTGCACCTTTCTCGCTTTTCTTTTTAGTATCAATACTCCACCAATACTCTAGCTGTAATACCAATTTGCCCAGGCTGAATCGGCGTTGCTTCTGCTTGTGCGAAAGCTCTTGGTATGGGAGCAGCTCCTTGTTCATATTCTTCTTTTACAACAGTGGGTGTATTTGATAAAGGTACACCGTAAAAATTAGCAATGGTGGTAGCTTTGACAGTAGCTTGCTCAAGTGCCTTTTTGAGAGCATATTGATATAGGTTTGTAGAATCAGTGATAGAGAAGGAAACATCACGGACAATATTTGCTCCGTTTTGAACCGCTGTATCTACTATGTGGCCCACACGAGTTAACTGAGAAGTTCGAATTTGAACAATATGAGTTACTTTATACCCGCGAAATTGTTGCTTACCATCCTCAAAGTCATATTGTGGGTTGATTCGAAAATCTATCGTTTGTACTTGTTCTTGAGTGATTCCGATTGATTGTAAAGCTTGTAGAACTTTATTCATTAAAGCCGCATTTTCTGTCTGTGCTGTCTGTAAACTTATATTCTCCGTTTCTACTCCAAGTACAATGGTTGCTTCATTTGGAGCCGCATATATAGTTCCTTCACCTTGCACTTGAATCGTGCGTATTTCTTTACGCTCGTTTATGTTTTGAGGGGATTGAAATCTGTAGTATTGCATGTATATCCTCTCCTCTCCTTTACTTTTTAAGTCACTATGTGATAAGGTATGCGTTATTTGGCTATATTGCGCCTATTTTTATAAAGTGAAGGCAATATTGTTGACATAAAAAGCTATAAAAGTTATTATACGGGTAGGGGTATAATGAAAGAATATAAGTGGAGGGATATATCATGAATAGTGTAAAAGTATACACAACTACTCGCTGTCCTTATTGTGTTATGTTAAAGAATTATTTAGCATCACAAAATATTGCGTTTGAAGAGGTTAACTTAGAAAGAAAGCCAGAGTACATTCAAAAGTTAATGCAAACAACAGGTCAAATGGGAGTACCTCAAACTGAAATAAATGGTAAATGGGTCATTGGATATGATCCAGAGACAATAACAAGTTTTTTAAATTAAAGATTGAAGTTATAGGTTAACTTTAAACGCGCCAATATAGCGCGTTTTTTTGTGGAGTATTTCTTTTCCGAAATTTTGTCACCTAATATGTTATATAATATAACTAAAGAAGAATTAGCAAGGGGGAGGAAAAGTATGATACTGTATGAAACCGACACCTCGTATGTCATGACAGAGCAGCACTTGCATGCCTTAGTGTCAGGGGATATCGCTAAACATTGGGACGATCAATTGTTTGAAGGAATAGCTAACAAAACTGATGTAATCTTTGCTATTTCGGAGCACGACAGAGGGTGGATTGAAGTAGACGCTTCACCACTATGGCATGATACAAAGCAAATGCCTTATACCTTTCAGGATTTTCCACTTTCAATAAAGCTTATCTTTTATAAAAAAGGAATAGATGAAGTACAAGAAAAAAGTGCTTATGCAGCATTGCTATGTAGTTTGCACTACTCATCATTTTTTAAAGGTATGCATGATGGCGAAAGAATAACTCAATTTGTTGAAACGGAACAAAAGAGGCAAAAAAAGATCATTGAGCATCTCAAACTTCATACGTCACAAAAAAGAGATGAGTTGAGCTTTCATTATAAATTACTTCAATTTTGCGATGATATGTCTTTATTTATAAGTATTCAAGAGCCAGGTGTTTCAAAACAAGACGTGTTCCCATGGTTTAGAAATGGATTTAAGCAAGAGTTTAAGACACTAGAAAATCAGACTATAAATGCACAATGGCTGAACAGAGAAATAATTATTTTAACTCCATTCCCTTTTAAAGAAGAATTTGAAGTCTCTCTGCCGATTAAGATAGTAAGAAAAAGTGAGGTGTTAGAAAAGGGCATTTTATTAGCGTATCGCGAGACACCTTACTCATATCGACAAGTGTGTATCAGAAGGTAAAAGTATATAAAGCGCATATAATTCACTAATAACTAAAAAGGTTATTGATAAGTCCTTAGAACTACCAAGCTGTCATAAAAGTATGGCAGTTTTTTTGTTGTTGATGTTAGTAAGTTTAACAATGTATATACTTTGAAAATGCGTACCGTATGTATTAAAGAAGTTAGATATAATGTCGATATTATAATTAAGTAAACAAAAACTTAAGGGTTGATTGGGATGACAAATCATCTATCTGAGATAGATACACATATAGAAACGTATATTTCTCTATTTAAAAATAATCCAGATGCCAGTTATGCATTGGATTTAGCTGGTCGCTTTACGCTTTTTAATGAATCAGCAGTTCAGTTAACGGGATATACTCAAGATGAGGTCAAGGGAGAACATTTTACATCATTAATGAAGAATGATGAGGCCAAAGTAATTAATGCAATGTTTCCTAAAGTAATTTCAGGTGATAGAAGAAGTTTTGAGACTACTATTATTAGAAAAGACGGCGTTCATATATGTATTAGTGTAACAGCTGTGCCTATTATAAAAAACGGTGTCGTTCAAGGAATAATTGGTATTGCCAAAGATATGACTGAAAGGAATAGTATGTTAGCAGAGCTAACATTTTCTCGTAATCAATTACAAAATATATTTGATAGCATAGATATTTGTTTATGGTCAATTGATGTTAAAACAATGCGGGTTTTTCAAATATCACCTGCTTGTGAAGATATTTTTGGTTACAAACAAGAAGAATTTTTACAAAATGCTCAATTATGGGAAAACACGATTCATCCAGAAGATAAACCAATCATAGAAGGCTGTCACCAAGAATTATTAATGGGCAAGACAGTAAATATTGAATATCGGGCTTTACATAAAGATGGACATGTCATATGGGTATCTGATTATATTGTGCCTGTGTTTAATTATGAGTCAAATGAGTTAATACGTTTAGATGGCGTTATTAAAGACATGACCGATCAAAAAGAAGTAGAAAAGCAATTACAATTCATGGCTTATCATGACCCTTTAACAGAGTTACCTAATAGAAGAAGGTTTAATGAAAAAGTACTTGAAGCAATAAAGTATGCCGAAAAGCATAATGAATTGGTCGGTATTATGTATCTTGACCTAGACAGGTTTAAGTTTATTAATGATACGTTAGGGCATAACGTAGGAGATGAGTTTCTAAAAATTATCTCGAAACGATTAGTACAATTTATCGAAGGAGAAAATGTTCATGCGACAGTGACGAGACAGGGTGGAGATGAATTTGCCATTGTTTTATGTCATGTAAGAGTATACAGCGAACTCTGTAGCTTTGCGGAGAAGCTTCTACCTATCATTACGGAGCCAATCCATTTGAACAACAATACGTATACGATTACAACAAGTATCGGGATAAGTATATATCCTGATCATTCAACAAATCTAGATGGATTAATTGTACGTGCTGATCAAGCGATGTATTTAGCCAAAGAAAAAGGAAAAAATACGTATCAAGTCTATCAAACCGGTTTAACGGATGGACTAACTCGAAAAATGAATATTGAGCAAAGTCTTCATAAGGCAATAGATAAAAATGAGCTCTACCTGGAATATCAGCCGATTGTAAACATTTTTGATAATAATATTATTGGGCTAGAAGCGTTGCTTCGTTGGAACCACACAAAGTTAGGAAAGATCTCACCTGCTGAGTTCATCCATATTGCAGAGGAATCAGGGCAAATTATCAAAGTAGGTTATTGGGTATTGCAGAAAGTTGTTGAGCACCTTAACACATGGAGACAGATTGGATTACCAGAGTTTTATGTCTCGGTTAACATTTCAGGAAGGCAGTTAAGCGAAGAGTACTTCCTTAATACTTTGAAAACTATATTAAAAACCAATACAGTAAGTCCCGAATCAATTAAGTTTGAAATTACAGAAAGTGTTGCTATGACAAATGTATCTAATATGATGAAGCAACTAAATGAGATACGTAATTTAGGTATTGATATTTTTCTCGATGATTTTGGTACAGGCTATTCATCGTTAAGCTACTTAAAAAAGTTTCCCATTCATACTGTGAAAATAGATCAATCGTTTGTCAGAGGACTAAACCAAAAAAACTATAACAGATCAATATGCAAGGCAATTGTGTCAATGGCTCAAAGCTTAAATATGAATGTTATTGCAGAGGGAGTCGAAGAGGAAAATCAGTGGTTGTTTTTAAAAGAAATTGGTTGTGGTGAAATGCAGGGTTATTATTTCAGTAAGCCTACTCCAGTCGATACAATTGAAAAATTATTTGGTTTTAAAGATTAGAGCGCACTTCATGATTTATGTGCGTTTTTTTATTTGAGCTTATTAATCTGTTTTTTCCTGATTGCTGTGATATATACCTCAAAGCTCTGTTATCAACTTTTCTAGTAACAAATCTGTTCTTAAAAAACATAGAATTCATTTGTTGCATTTTTTATATTTTTTTTCACATATTAAATTTGAGGTGATGTATGTGAGTGTATCCGAATTACTTTGGCGAATAGGAATAACTTTTTTCATGTTGTTGATACTTACAAGAATTATGGGCCGAAAAGAAATAAGTCAAATGACTTTTTTTAATTTTGTATCAGCCATTTCGATTGGAACGATAGCAGGTTCAGTGGTTGTTAACAGTTCGATAAACTTTCGGAATGGGTTGATTACGTTAGTGTCTTGGACGGGAATAACGTTATTGCTAGGATATATAGATATAAAATCAAAAAAAGCACGAAAACTAATAGAAGGTGACCCTCTTATTGTAATTCGCAACGGGAAGATTCTTGAAAAGGCTATGAAAAAAGCAAGGTTAGATCTCGACGCCTTAAATGTAAAGCTAAGAGAAAAAAATGTGTTTGCTGTTGCGGAAGTTGATTATGCTATTTTTGAAATAGATGGAAAGCTTTCAGTTATGAAAAAAACTGCTCAACAACCTGCTACGAAAAATGATATAAACATGACAAGTTTAACTCCTAGCGTTGTTTCTATTCCGACAGAAGTTATTTCAGATGGAAATGTGAATCAAAATAATTTAGAGAAGTTGAATCTCAATCAAGGCTGGCTCATGCAGCAACTGGAACTAGCAGGTGTCGAATCAATTAACGATGTATTTTACGCAGAAGTACAAAAAGATGGTTCAGTATATTTCGATACATACTCTGATAAATTACACTAAGGGTCCGTAAATATACGGGCTTTTTCTTTATATAAGAAATTAGTGGGGGTTGAAAAACAGTAGATAGTACCATCAGGTGATAGTTTATTGCTTTGAATCATACTAAAATTAATAATCATAACAGTGTCCTTTTATTTTTTAAAAAAGGATATTAAAAAAAGAGGGGATATTATAACTACCGACGAGTTAATAAACAAGATTAATAGCTGTGTTGAAGCGTTAGACTTTGTATCCGCTAGAAAATACATTGAGGAAAATATAAGCATAGTCGAAAGTAATAAATATCTTCTAAAGAGAAATGCGAGAGATATCCTAAAGTTCTTAACACAACAAATAGAGTCTGGTTATCAGACACTGTCAAGAAAAGAATTAGCTACTCTTAACGCAATCAATACATATGCTTATAACTTTGATTTAAGAGGAATAAAGAACATTGTTAAAAATGAAAGTACCTTATTAATCCGTTCCGATATTGAAAGTTATTTAAATAGCGATGCTGTCACCATTTTAGCAGGCATGGGGGCTATTCGAAAAGCTTTGAACTAACTACATTCTTGCAAAAATTGATATTTGTCAAAAAACTCAAATTCATAGAATTTGAGTTTTTTTATTTTAGAAAATATATATGTGCTTAGGATGTTTTATGGTGTGTAATTAGAGAATGTAGGGAATGCAGAGGACTATTAACTTATATGTATACCCGCAGTAGTAACGTGCTTCCAAGATTTTTATAAGGTAAATAGAAGGAGGGACTGTCATAATAAGGATATGAATTATTAAGCTTATTTAAGGCTCGAAATAACTAGTTTCTGGATATTTTATGGGTAATATTGTATTATTAAATAGAACTACAAAATTCGACAAGAGTAGACACAGTAAAGGATAATGATAATAAAGGGGATAAAACAACTATCATTATCCTATTAACATAGTGTTTATGCGGTTTTATAAAAGGATCCACTTGTGATGAAAGGAGGGAGCTTTATATGAAAAAGGTTATTGTAACAGGTGGTTCAGGTTTTATCGGAAGTCATATATTAGAGGAACTCCAACAGCAGGGGTATGAATCGTACAATATAGATATTAAAAAACCTACTTATATAAAGGATAATTTCATACAATGCGATGTAAGATCCGAGACTGACGTGTTAGAAATATTTGCCGAAATTGATCCTGACTATGTTATTCACCTCGCAGCCCAAACATCAGTCCCTTATTCGATGAAAAATGCTACAGATGATGCGATAAACAATATAATAGGAACTGTAAATGTTTTGGAAGCTTGTAAGGCGATGAATGTAAAAAAGATAATTTTTGCATCTACAGCAGCCGTTTACGGTGACCCTGATTCACTACCTATTAAAGAAGAGAGTCCATTACGTCCTCTATCACCTTATGGCCAATCTAAGAAGACAGCAGAAGAGTATATACGTTTATACAGAGAATTGTATGGTTTGAAATATGTTATTTTGCGTTTTGGTAATGTGTTCGGACCACGACAAAAGCATGGTGGAGAAGCTGGGGTTATTTCTATTTTTATGAACCAAATCATACAAAACCATCCTATTGAGGTGTATGGCTCAGGAAATCAAACTCGAGACTTCATATATGTAAAAGATATTGTTAAAGCGAATTTGGTTGCTTTAAAAAATGATGAGTCAGATACCTTCAATATTAGTAGCGAAACTCAAATGAAGATAAATGATATTATCTCAGATATAGAACATGTAGTTAATAAGAAGCTTCATGTCACATATAAAGATCGTAGACTTGGTGACATTGAACACAATGTTCTATCTACTGATAAAGCAAAAAATCAATTGAAATGGAAGCCACTTTACTCTTTTAAAGAAGGGCTATCAGACTATTACCATTACTTAATGAAAGAGATGCAAGTTCATGCGTAACTATACAACATACTCTCAACAAAAAAAATGGATTATATTTATTGAACTATTTGTGGTGATAACCTCTTTGTTCGTTCTTGTCATATTTAATATTATCCCACAAATATATCTACCATATTTACTATATACAACCGTGACACTGTTCGGAATTCGTTACGGTCTATTGTATGGAATTATAAGTATTATAGGAACGGGATGTATTTATGTTTTAGATTTACTAATAAATGGATACGACCTTATATTAGTACTATATCAACAGGACCTTGTATTACCATTTATTTTCTTAACAGTGTTAGGTGTGGTTACTGGTTTGTATCGCACGAGTCTTAATGAAAGATATGAAGATCTCCTATATCAAAACTATGAGGTAGATGATGAAAGGAAGGAAATTGCGGAGACTCTCCATTCGTTTAGACATGCAAATGCACAGTTGAAAAAAAGAGTGCTTGAATCGGAGAATAATTTGGCCACCATTTATTCTATGACTCAAATGTTAAAAAAAGGTCAATCAGAAAAAGTATTAGATGAAGCAGCAGAAATTATAAGAAGTCAATATGGTGCAGAGGCATTTGGTATATATCACGTTGACCAATCAGAAAAGGTATTGCGAATGAAAATTAATATGGCTATCGGAAAAGAAACGATGCCAAACTCCATTTTCTTTGAAAATGCACCGCGGATGTTTCATAGAGTACTAGAAGACAAGCGAATCTTCTTTAAAAATTTCGAGGAAAGTGAAGAAGACAAAGCCCCACTCATCGCTGCACCTATTATCATTGACCACAAGGTTAAGTATGTATTAGTAATAAAAAAAGTGGATTTTTATCGCATGACGCAAGAAGGTCTTGAAGTGTTAAAGTGGATTTTACAATTCATTACGGATCCATTAACGAATACGATGAAGCGTGAGAAAGAAGAAAAAAATTCCGTATTAGTAGAAGGGACATCTTTCTACACAATGGAGTACTTTCAAGAAATTCTTGATATAGAAGTAGAACGTTACAAGTTAACGCAGCAGCCATATACGACATTTAGATTTAAAATGAAAAAACTAACTCCTGAAGCAATGGCTTTTATTAATAAATACTTAGCTGAAGAATTAAGAGAAATTGATGTTATAGGTTTTGATTCTGTACGTTCAAGACTGTACTTTTTATTACCTGGTACAGATCCGAGCCATGCAGAATCCATTAAGAAACGAATTATTAAATCGATTTCTGCTAAGGAGCAGGCGTATGAGTTTTAATACATCAATTCTACTAATATATGTATGTTATGTGGGAATTGTGTTTCTCTTGGGACGTTTAATAAAGAAGAAAACAGATGAACAATATAAAGGAGTAATAGAATGGTTGATCATAATATCTATTGTTTTTCCGGTAATAGGTATTTTGTTTAGTTTAATTGTTTATCTCTTTACTCAACGTACAAGTGAAAAGAATTTAGTAGATTATAGAGAGTACCTAAATTTTGACGTGACATCTTATGAAGCAATGCGAGAGGAAGCAATGGAATCTGTTGAGGTTTTACCTATAACAATGAGTATTCAAAGTGACAATGACCACGTGACAAAAGCTTTTATCACAAAGCATCTAGAGCTGTTAGATCAACGGCATGGTATGTACTTAAAAAAAGCTATTAAAAGCTCTCAATCAGAGCTTTCGCACTATGCATCCACCACATTAAATTTATTAAAAGATAGACATCAAAAAAGGATATCCATTATTCAACAGTCTATTCCTAACCATTCGATTGAGTATTATCGGGAGCTTTCCCGTGCCTATCGTGCATATTGGAATAGTGATTTATTAGAGCAACAAGATGAAACAGAGATTTTACTCTCGCATCAACAATTATTATTTGATATGATGCAGCATTTCCCTAATGACGAGGAGTGCTATAAAGACTTGGCAAGTGTCTACCAGCGTCTTAATTTAAAAACCGAAAAGATGCAAGATTTCTATAAAAAATGTATAGAACTATTTCCGAATTGTACTTATTTCTATGAATCTCTAATAGCAGAGCTAATAGAGCATGATCAATGGTCAGGTGCGGAGGTATATTTGAAAAAATTGAGAAATAACAACTTGCTTTCTCAAACATCTGAACCATTTCAAAAGGTTGTGAAATTTCTATGGGTTCCATAAATAAGAAATTAAACTGGACAGTTGTATTTATTGTTATAGCAGCTGTGACTTTTATAGTTCTTACGCAATTAATTCGTTTTCATCCAAATCTACTATCATCTAAAGTGACAGTAACAAGTCAACATGTTGGGATAGTATCTGGTGTAAATACAGATGTTGAAAACACAACATCGCCCATGTTTTATTTAGTAAGGCCTGAGAATCAGGAAAATCATCAATTTAATAATTTTAAGTATGCACTACAATACGCAAAGCTACCTTATAAGATCATTGAGCCAGATGAAATTCAATCACTTACTCCCACTGCCTACACAGTACTAGTTACATCTGACGAGGCCGCTAGCAACCGCCTATCTTTAGAAGAAGTTACAGCATTTGTAGAGAACGGTGGGAAGCTCTATGTAGGGAAACGATTTTATAGTCCAAAGTGGAACGAACTAGTGGGAATTCAAGGTATATATTCATTTACAGACAAACATACAGATAAATTTGGTAACATATATGGACTTACCATTTTAAATAGTCGAATAAGTAGCTTTTTTCCAGAGACAGACTATCATGCGGAAAACATGGTGAATAATAGTCTTAATCTTGAACTTAATGATAATGCAGAGCTTCATATTAAGACAGAGGATATCCCATTGTATTGGACACATTCCTTTCATAAAGGAATGGTTGGCTATTGGAATGGAACTTGGCTAGGCACAAAACAAGCAAGAGGCCTATTTCTTCAGACGATTCTTGAAATGCTACCGTTAAAGGTAAATGCAATGGCGGGTATTAAAACAGTATTTATTGATGACTTCCCCGCACCGTTTCCACAAAATTGGAAAGAAGAAGTAGCAGAATATTATCTTAAAGAATACAATATGCAGCCGCCGACCTTCTTTCAAAAAATATGGTGGGAAGATATGAAGTTGATTGCTCGTGAGCAAGACTTACTATACACCAATGTTATAATCGGTGATTATAGTGAATCATTAAATTTAACCGTAAACGAGATGGTCGCACGAAATAAAAAACAACTGCTGTACTACGCGAGAGATACTATTTTACGCGGAGATGAGCTAGGACTTCATGGATTTAATCATCAATCACTCGTAACCAATAAGGAAGAAATAGATAAAGAACTAGGCTATATTCCATGGAAGAGCAAGGAAGAAATGAAAAAGGGTATTTACGTAATGAATGCACTGCTTGAAGAGTATTATCCTTCATTGCAATATGAAGTATATGTCCCACCTTCTAACGTAATTGGACCTACTGGAATAAATGCTATATATGAAGCACTACCAAGCTTAAAGGTTATATCTGCTGTTTACGAAGGGGACCAATTAGGTGCTCTCGAACAGGAATTTGAATATGATGCAGAAAAACAAACAATCTTCCACTTCCCAAGACTTTCAAGTGGATATGTCCCGTCAGCGAATGAGCGTAATATGGCTATTGATGGTTTAGCGAACTTTGGTATGTTTAGTCATTTCGTCCATCCAGATGATTTAACTGATGAAGATCGTTCAGAAAACTACACACGGCCCTGGAAGGACATGAAAGCAGGATTTCAAAGTTTTTTAAGTAGCATAAATACTAAATATCCTGTGCTTGAGCCGTATACTGCTTCTGAGGCTGCAGACTATATGAAAGCTTATGTACAAGGGAGCCTTACTATTGAATACGGAGAAGACAGTATTGTTGTTAGCGGAGAAAACATGCCAACGCCAGTAAACCTATCTGTTCAATTAGCTGAGAACGAAACTATTGCAATAGACGAAACTAGTGACGTAACGGTGTATCAAACTAACTCGGATTTACCGATTTATCAAATTAAAACGACAAAGCTTCCTGTCGTTATACCGATTGCTTCATTAAATTAGGGAGTGAAGTAACATGAAGATAGGCATAGTATGTGAAGGAAGCTACCCTTTTGTCAGTGGAGGTGTATCAAGCTGGGTACACGGGCTCATGAAAGGTATGCCAGACCTTGAGTTTATTATTCTATCAATTATTCCGCCGAGTCAAAGACGAGACTATCAATACGAACTCCCTGATAATGTGTCAAATGTAAGAGTATTTCCCATTCATATAGGGGGCGAATCAAAAAAAAAGAAAAAGTTTAAACGTAAACTAACCGACGATGAACTACAATTATTGTTTTCTTTTTTTCAAATGCATAGTACCTCTCGAGAAGTCTTACAGCTTATTCACGAAATAGCGTCTGAACATGATATTGAAGCGTTTTTTGACAGTCGCTATTTTTGGGACATCGTAAAAAAATGTAGCGAAACCCAAAATGTTCATAATTTTATTGAATTTTTCTATATGTTTAAAGGGATGTATATGCCGATTTTTACACTTTTAAAAAATGAATTACCAGAGCTCGATATCGTTCATTCGGTATCTACAGGATATGCAGGGATTTTAGCATCCACCATTGCGTCGCAACAGAGCATTCCCTTTATTTTAACCGAACACGGTATTTACACAAGAGAGCGCGAAGAAGAGATATTACTAAGTGAATGGATCCCGTCTAGCTTTAAACAAAGATGGATTGATTACTTTCATCATATCGGCGCTATTTCTTATGATCACGCAGATAACATTGTTAGTTTGTTTGAACGAAACAGTCAAATTCAAAAGGAAAAGGGTGCGAGCTCTAACAAGCTTAGGATTATTCCTAACGGCGTAATACCACCAACACCCATAACATATCGTGGGAAAAAAGAAGATTATTTTCATATTGGTTCGATTGTTCGAGTTGTGCCAATAAAAGACATTAAGACCATGTTATATGCAGCAAGAGAGTTAAAGAATAGAAGCGTTGCGTTTAAATGGTCTATTTTAGGCCCGATGGATGAGGACAAAGAGTATGCGTGGGAATGCATGAGGTTACTCGAGCAATTCGGATTACAAGACTATGTTACTTTTCTTGGAAAAGTCCACGTGCCAGACTATCTCCCGTTATTTGATGTTGTTGTATTAAGTAGTTTGTCGGAAGGTCAGCCATTATCAATACTTGAGGCGTTCTCCTATGAAGTACCATGTGTGACGACAGATGTAGGAGGATGTAGAGAGCTTATTATCGGTAGACAAGACGACTCTTGTGGTACTGCTGGATTCATATTTTCTCCTACTGACGTCATAGAGTTAGTAGAAAATCTAATGATGCTAAAGGATAATGAGGAAATGCGAAAAACCAAGGGGGTAAATGGGCGGAATCGTGTGTTACAACATTACCAGCAAGAAGAAGTGATCCGTGCATATAGAGAGCTTTACGAAAGGGGGGAGAAGTAGTACATGGCCGGCATTGGATTTCAATTACAAAAACTCTTCAAGGAGGACTACTTTTCCTCCCGTTTTAAAGCGTATAGTATTTCACTCATTGTAACATCTGGACCTTGGTTAATTATTATCCTTGCTCTCTCCTTAACACAGAGGATCATTGGGAACATATCCGTATTTCCAGATGAAACAAAGGAACTGCTGACTATATCTTTGTCATATTGCTTTATTTTTTCGCAGCTTATTTTTAGTGTGCAGCATCTAACGTTAACAAGGTACTTAGCTGACCAGTTGTATGAGCTTAAATATGAACGGGTTATCCCCTCATATGTAGGTCTAACGAAAACCTCTTTATTACTTGCGGTTGTATTAGTAGCATTTTTTATGATGGTAGCAAAGTTGCCAGTGTACTTAGAACTTATTATCGTCGCTTTTTTTATGATTATGTTATTAATCTGGAATACGTTTATGTTTATTACAGCACTAAAAGATTATAAAATTGTGTCTATCGCTTTTTTAATTGGTGGCACTATTATTGTAATAGGCGAATTTCTTGTCGTATTTTTTAGTGACATAACATCATATTCCGTTTTTTTGGCAACTAGCATTTTTTATATTCCCTTTATTGTAGGAATGATGGTTACTCTTGCTATTTTGTTCGTGGTTCTTGTAAGGACTTTTTCTTACAAAGGAGATGAACGTGGACTCGATTATTTAACCTATATTGATTATTATCCTAAGTTTGTAATCATAGGAACTCTATATACGGCAGGGTTATGGATAGCGAACTTCGTCATTTGGTTTGGTGAAGGAGCCTCTGAACTCTATGATTTCTTTATATTCAACATGACGTATGATGTGCCCGTTTTCTGGTCATATTTAAGTATTGTACCGACACTTATGTTTTTCGTTATTTCAGTGGAAACGAGATTTTATGAACGGTACAGAAGTTTTTACGGGTATATCAATGAAGGTGGTAGTTTACAGCAAATTCAACGCTCTAAGGAGCGGATGATTCAAGTTTTAAAAGAAGAAATTCTTCGCTTACTTCGAAATCAGGGTGTTGTTACCTTCATGTGTATTATTGCGGCGAGTTGGATTGCATCGTTGTTACAAGCCGGACCAGAATTTGTGGCTATTTTCCGCCTGACACTTATTGGGGCTTACTTCAATGCTATGATTCTTGTGTTGCAACTGCTGCTTCTATACTTTGAAGATTTAAAAGGGGCCATGATCACTTCTATTGTATTTTTTGTAAGCATTTTAGTATTATCAATCGTATTATTACCATTAGGGATAAAAGGGTATGGATTAAGTTTTTCTATAGGTTCCATACTCGGCTTTGTATATGCCGCGTATCGTCTTAATTCATATATACAACAAGTAGACTACTTTGCTTTCACAAAAAAAGATAAGCAGCAGTCTATTAAAATTTTTGGTCCACTAGTAAAGAGAGTATACGAAGACTAATTTAGCAACAGTCTAGAAAAATTAAGGATTTGCATATATAATAGAAGTAATAAGAACTATCATTCTGACTATTAAATAACAAACGTAGTGGGGTGGTGAAGGGCAAACCTATTGAAAAATAGGGACGCAAAGGCATGGGTCGTCGATACATTAGTATACCGATTGCCAGCCTGCTAACCTCCCATCCCCTGCTAACTATTAGGAGGGGTTTTTGTGTTTTCTAAAAAAGTCGTAATAATGCTCACTACATTACTCATGCTCTTATCTACCGTGCATATGGGAGTGCAAGCAATGCAAACTCATCCTTTACAAGACATTCAAACGTATAAGGTATATTATGATGAGCCAACCAAAAGAGTTATAAAGCAAATGAACAGATATGACGTTGTAATTGTAGAGCCTCTATATTACACAAAGGAGCTTGTGGATGAAATCCAATCACAAGGTGTAAAGCTTTATGCATATGTTTCCGTTATGGAATCAGATTCATGGAACAATAATCGTATGAGTAAAATAGAAGAGACTGATTATTTTTATAAAAATGGTGAGAAGGTTCATTTTGAAAAATGGGACTCTTATTTAATGGATTTATCATCTGAACATTATCAAGATGTACTGTTTAATGAAGTAAATGAACAAGTTATAGAGAAGGGCTTTACTGGTATTTTCTTTGATACAGCTGGCGATATCGATGATCAGTTTTATTACACAGACCAAATCGAATATGTAAAGCAAGCAGAGAGTTATGTGCAGCTATTAGAACGTGTGACAGAGCAATTTGAAGACGTATCTATTATTCAAAATTGGGGTATTCACTTATTTAGAGAATATAGTCACCAATATGTCGATGCCATTATGTGGGAAGGATTTGATTCTCAGGTTGTATCAAAAGACCAATGGTCATTAGACCGAATTCAAGAGTTAAAAGAGTTACAGAAGACACACGATTTCCAAGTGCTAACTTTGTCTTTTAATAATGGAAAGCAAAGTAAAAAGTTTTCAAACAGTAATCAATTTATTCATTATCATGAGAAAAACCATTTTAATAAGTGGTAAAGTAAATAATTACAAAAAGTTCTCCTAATTGTACGGAGAACTTTTTTATGTTAAAGGCTTTTTTTTAGATAGGAATACCGTACTATGCTGTAGAGGATATTCACTTGAATGATACAGGGAATATGTCATAGCAATTAAAGTGGCGTGCTTACATTAGCAATATTGTAATCAAATAATTTGCCGTATCAATATTATAATAATTAATTGTAAGTTAAATCTTAAAAAATTTGTGGAAATTTGTCGATAATACCATTAGTATAGTGTTTATAGGAATAGAGTGCTATGTAAACAATTTAATAAAACGTACGTAAATGACAACAAAAGGGGATTAGAAGTATGTGGGGAATTAAACCGGCAAAGGGGAAAGAATGGTTACAGGATGTCAACAGTGTGCAAGTAACAATAAGTACGACATTGAGTGATAATATATCGTCAAAATTAAGAATGATTCGCTTTACTGAGGAAGACCTTAAGATAATCAAGAGTATACAACCTTTAGTTGAGGAAAACGTGGATGTTATTGTCGGAGAATTTTACAATACTATATTGGAAGTTAAAGAGTTAAAAAATATGATAGAAAAGTTTAGTAGTGTAGACCGTCTTCGTAACACGCTACGAGGTCATATGATTGGTCTATTCGCGGGGTGTATAGATCAAGCCTTTCTTGATAAAAGATTCAAGGTCGCAAGTGTTCACTACAGAATTGGATTGCTACCAGAGTGGTATATGGGAGCATTTCAAAACCTACAAAATAGTCTATTAGATATCGTGTTCAACAACGTGCAGGATAAAGAAGAGATTCGAAAAATTGTACAAGTAATAACTAAAATATTAAGCTTTGAACAACAAATCGTTTTAGAAGCTTATGAACTAGAAAATATTAGAATGCTACAAAATAAAAATGAAGAAGTAAAAGATGAGCTAAAAGGTAAAATTCTTGAGATAAGCTCAGAGCTCGTTGCATTAGCAGAACAAACAAATGCTTCTGTTGAAACCTTGGTGGCAAGTGGGTATGACGTGAAAGAGAAAGTAACGGATACTACGAGTCATACTAAACAAACACAGATTAAAGCGGAAAATGGTAGAAAGCAAATGAGTCAATTGATTGAAAATATTAAGCTAATTGCGCAGGATACAGAAGCTGTGAATCAACTTGTTATTCAATTAGAGCAATCGTCAGAAGAAATAGAAAAGGTTACGAAAATGGTTAAAGACATCGCAGAGCAAACAAATCTATTAGCATTGAACTCAGCTATTGAAGCAGCACGTGCTGGTGAGCATGGCAAAGGCTTTGCTGTTGTCTCAAATGAAGTTAAGAAATTAGCAGAACAAACTAAGCAATCAGTAACTGAGATACAAACAATTGTAACAGCATCAGCAAGCACGACAGAGCAAGTTATTAATTCTTTACAAAATGTGAAGCAAGCGGTAGGACATGGTATAGAAACATCACAATCAACAGATAAAACATTTGAAGAAATTGTATTATCAATGGACCAAAACACGTCGGCTATTTTACAAATTGATAATAAAGTGAGTGAATTAGTAGAAATTATTAAAGAAATTGGATTAGCAACAAATGGGGTAGCACAATCCGCAGAACATTTAAATGAAGCAGCTAAAGGAGCTTAAGCATTCTAGTTTTGAAAGGTCTTTATTGATTGTAATTGTTAGTGTAATATTTATAAGTGGACTAGCTATATAATTAAGAACTGAACACTAATAATATACGGAGAATCAATATGGTAAAGTTTAATAAACATCAAAGTCTTATTTTAATTATTTTTATAGTGGTTATAGCTCTAGAAGTGGTTGACTTAGCTAGGGCGTTTCGTAACAGTATGTATGTTACGTCTTTTATACATGTTTCTATTATACTTGGTACATTTGTTATGCTAGTTCTATTACTAAGAGCCAACGATTCAACTGAAAAAGAACTTCGAAAAAGTAATCAAAAGCTAAATAATATATTTGATTCACTAGATGTCGCGATTTGGTCACATGATTTAAAAACAGGTGAGCTTCTCATAACACCAGGGATACAAAAACTATATGGTTACAGCTTTGACGAGTTTTATAAAGATTTGACATTGTGGAAACAAGTGATACATCCAGATGATGTATCTGTTTTAAAAGATAGAGAACAGGTTGTGAATGCAGGGTTACCTTGTACAAGCGTGTATCGAATTATTAGACGAGATGGAAATATTCGCTGGATTCAGGATAGAGGAATTCCAACGCTTGATACACAAGGACAGATGGTTTATTTTACAAGCGTATTGTTTGATATAACTGAACGTAAAGAGAGTGAAGATCGCTACCGTAGTTTAGTGGAAATGTCACCAGATATAATAGCAGTCATCAGCAACGAAACGATTGATTACATCAATGAAGGCGGTAGTAAGTTATTTGGTGCCAACAACCCTACAGAACTAATAAACACTAACATTTCAATTTTTGCTTCTCGGAAAGACATTGAAATAGTTAGGGGAAAACTTAGAGGCGGTATAAATGATGCAGATTTAAATCATTACGAACTTACAATTAATCGTCTTGATGGCAAGTTGGTAGATTTAGAAGTATCTATTATGCCAATCATGTATGAAGGAAGATCAGCCGTCCAATTAGTTGGTAGAGATATAACATCTCGAAAAAAAACAGAAAAAATAATTCATGAGATGGCTTATTATGATGGCTTAACAGGTGCCCCGAATCGGAACATGTTTAGGCAGCATTTAAAAAACGCATTTTTAAAAGTGCCTAACGCGTCATTTGCTATCTTATTCCTTGACCTTGACCGTTTTAAAGTAATTAACGACACAAAAGGACATACAATAGGTGATGCCTTATTAAAGCAAGTAGCCACTCGCCTTAAAAATATAGTTCAGCATAAAGGTGTCGTATACAGGCAAGGTGGAGATGAATTTATTATTCTGTTAGAAGATATTAATAAAGAAGATGTACGCAAAATTTCTAATCGTATTATACAGAATTTTACGAGTCCAGTAGTATTGGATGGACATGAATTCTTTGTTACAGCTAGTATTGGTATTAGCATGTATCCCATTGACGGTGATAATCAAGAAAGATTATTAATGCGTGCGGATGCTGCTATGTATATTGCTAAAGAAAAAGGAAAAAACAATTATCAATTCTATAATAGTGAATTAGACGAAGTCACCACTAAAAAAATGGAACTTGAGAATGGATTAAGAAGAGCTATTGAACTTGATCAATTAACTCTCAATTATCAACCTAAAATTCATTTGGAAACTGGGGAAATTTTAGGAGTGGAAGCATTAATTCGTTGGAACCATCCTGTGCTAGGCAGAATTTCACCAGCTGAGTTTATTCCGTTGGCAGAAGAAACCGGTTTAATAGTACCTATTGGGAAATGGGTTTTAACAAAGGCTTGTGAGCAAAGTAAAAAATGGGAAGAAGAAGGAGTAGGGACGATACCTATTGCCGTCAATATTTCAGTAAGACAAATTCAAGACGACAAATTTGTTGAGGTAGTTCAAAGCATATTAAAGCAAGTTGAGGTTGACCCTGGGCGACTTGAGCTCGAGATAACAGAAAGTATCATGCAAAACTTTGAGAAATCAACAATAATTTTAAAGCAATTAAAGAAAATGGGAATTGTTATTTCAATAGATGATTTCGGAACAGGATATTCGTCATTAAGTATTTTGCGTAATCTTCTCATCGATAATATAAAAATTGATAAATCCTTTGTCGATGATATTATTGATCAATCAGATAATGGCTCAATCGTAAAAGCTATAATAGAAATGGGCCATAACCTGAACTTTAATATTATAGCGGAAGGAATAGAGACGGAAGAACAAGTAAAGTTTCTTGTGAAAAACTCATGTTTAATTGGTCAGGGATATTACTTTAGTAAACCACTTGCGGCTGAGCAGCTAGAGAAACTGTTATTAGAAAAAGTTCAAGCTTCTCAATGTTAACTTTCAAAATGTAATTAATAATTATGTGCTTGTGATAGAAAAGCTCAATGTCATCCACATTGGGCTTTTTTCTATCTCTATTTTTAAAGTATGTGGCACGGAATGAATCTACTATCCTTCTCCAACGCCGAGCAGTTTATCTTCCTTAAAAATGCTGCGAATAAGTTGATTTAAAATAATATATTCGCATTTATTTATGTGCTTTTTCCTCCTCACTTTTACTATAGTGTAGCAAGATTTGTTCACAATACACAATTTCTACATAAATCGACTCTTTTTTCAAAATCTTTTTTCATGTAAGATAAATAGTAATATATGAATTTACTTTACAAATCATATAAATGGAGGCTCCTTATGAAAAAGGCAAAAAAGAACAAACAATCATTGCAACGACAAATTTTATTACCATTTTTATCTCTGTTTATTTTATCAGGTGTTGGGTTATCAGTAGTAGCATTTCAATACACAGTTCAGATCACAACGGATGAATTAACTACGAGTATGCAAGGTGATATTGTTCAACTCAACAACACCTTAGACATCTTATTCAATTCACTAGAAGGAACAATTCGTCAAGAATCAACAAGCGTTGACTTGAGAAAAGCGAAGTATCAAAAAAGTCCGATACTCAACAAATTTAAAGAAATTACTGATTCAAATCCTAGAATAAAAAATATATACTTTGGTACATCCGACGGTGAAATGATTCTATACCCTACACAAGATCTTCCAAGTGATTTTGATCCAAGAGTGCGACCTTGGTATGAAAAAGCAAAGGCAAATCCGAATGAAGTCGTTTGGACGGATCCTTATATCGATTCGGCTTCAAAAAAGTTCACCGTTAGTATAACGAAGGCGATTAGTAATGTGGGTGTATTATCATTAGATATAACGCAGGATTCCATTTCAGATTTAGTGGGAAATGTGAAGATTGGACAAACTGGATATGCAGCTATACTAGATCAAAATGGTGTTTTTTTATCACATCCAATTGAAGACTTAATCGGCACATCAGCAGTGGAAGAACAATTCTACAAGAAAATGATGGAAAGCGAACAGCGTAGTTCAATAGATTACGAATATAAGGGAGAAGAAAAAATCTTAACGTATGCGATTAATGAAGCAACCGGTTGGAAAATTCTTGGCACAGTTAATAAGTCAGAGCTAGAGCAAAAAGGCCAACAAATTATTGTGCCGATTGGAATTGCATTAGTATTAGTAATTATTTTGTCTGTTCTAGTTTCTTTAATTGTTACAAAGCGTATTACAAAGCCTCTTCACAAGCTTCAAGAAACAATGAGGGAAGTGGAGAGTGGAAATCTGACAGCAGAAGTAGCGATAATCCGAGAAGATGAAATAGGAGAGCTTGCGCAAAGCTTTAATACGATGATATTGCAAATGCGTACCATCATGGAAAAGGTTGCTCATATATCAGTTAGTGTAACAGATGTCGCACAAACGTTAGTAGCAAGTGCTGAAGAAAATACAGCTGCATCTAATGAAGTGGCAAGAACAATGCAGCAAATTGCAAGTGGTGCATCAGATCAAACAGAACTAATGGAACAAGCTAATACAGTCGTGCACAATGTTTCCCATCAAACATCAACGATAGGACAGCAGACTCAGGAAATGTCAGTAGAAGCAGATAATATGATCCAAGTATCGAATGTAGGATTGCAAACAGTAAATACGTTACAAGGGCATTTTACTCAAACAAAAACGCTTGCTGGAGAAATGGAACAGGCTGTACAGTCGTTAGATCAGCGTTCAAAATCAATTAATGAAATTGTGACACGCATTGCGGAAATTGCTGGGCAAACAAATCTATTGGCTTTAAACGCTGCCATTGAGGCGGCTCGTGCAGGCGAACACGGAAAAGGCTTTGCCGTTGTCGCCAGTGAAGTACGTAAGTTAGCTGAGCAAACTGAGTATTCATTACAAGACATTACTTCTCTTGTGAGTCAGATGCAGTCTGAAACAACGAGAACCGTTACACTCATTACAGAAACAACGGATTATTTAGATGTGCAAGGACAAGCAGTAGGGGAAACGGAACAGGCATTTATCACTATATCAAATGCGGTAGAGGGTAGCCAGAAAGCTATTCAGTCTATTGTGAATTCTGTTCAAACTATGTTACAGCAAACTGACTCTTTAGTGTCACATACTGAAAAGATCACATCAATTAGTCAGGAAACAGCTGCTGGAACAGAAGAAGTGTCAGCATCTATTGAAGAAACAACGGCTTCTATGGAACAGCTAAACAAGCTTGCAGAAGAGCTAGACAGTTATTCAGTAGAACTGAAAAAAGAACTGGAAAAATTTGAGATTTAATTATATGTGTCACCCTCTCTGGTAAGAGAGGGTGTTATTTAAAATATAATAAAGAAAAACTTTCTGTTGTCGACTGGTGAATTTTTATTAGCTAGTTATTGATAAACTGATGAAGAGTTATACGTTCTTGTTCAGAAACAATATAATAATAGATATCATTAATATATTGACTCTTCCCATCAACTTGTGTGGTCAATATATTGTTTCGGTAATCTTTAAAGTTCATATAAAGAAAGGTCATATCTTGTTGTGTGATATTTGTTGTTAAGTTATTACCTACTGTACGTAAGATTTCATTC
This sequence comes from Bacillus sp. HMF5848, assembly GCF_003944835.1. Lineage (GTDB taxonomy): Bacteria > Bacillota > Bacilli > Bacillales > HMF5848 > HMF5848. Next base: position 3,408,357 of record NZ_RWIV01000001.1, on the reverse strand, counting down.
ATTTTAGTGATAGATGAAAATGATACCATTTTGACTGCCATTGCTTTGATGACTTTCTTTTGTCGATCATTTCTACCTAAATCCCCCTTAGGGTCTAGGTACCTCATTCTGACGTAACGTAATGCTTGCTTTCCATCTAATGTAATGTCTCCTTTTTTAAATACATAGTCTTCGTCCTCCCATTCGAGTTCATTATTAATCGTAATACCTTCTAATGAATCAATTAACTGATAAAAACCCTCCATATTAATTTTAATGTAATAATCTATTGGGGTTTCAAGAAAAGCCTCTACTGTTTTGATTGTCGTATTCGTTGACCCATAAGCATAGGCATGATTTATTTTGTCTTCGAAGTCTTTGCCAATAATTTTAACACGAGTGTCTCTAGGGATATTAAACATACGAATGGATTGATCGCTAGGATGGATGGATGTGAAAATTAGCACATCAGATCGTCCATAATCTCCTTCACGTTCATCAATACCAATAATTAAGATGCGAATAGGAGTTTGATTTTGTTGGTGTGCTTTTTCTGCATAAAGCATCTCTTTATTAAAAGGAAAATTACTCCTCCCACTTACGGTGTTAGGATGAATTGGCTCATATATTTGTTCAAAGGTATCTACTACTTGGTAATATATATAGTAAACATAGCCAAATGAAGCTAGACATATTGTGAAAAGGACAATAGTGCAAATAATTATCCACTTTTTCAATATTGTTTTCACACCCTTATATGGGAATTGTCATGAATTTTGTCTAATATTCCAATTCAAAAGAAGAGATGCGTAAGTGTGGTAGTCTAAGTACTCTTTTTCATACATATTCATAAATATGTCTGAAAATTCTTTAAATTGGGTGATTACAATGAAAAAAACAATTTTAATTCTTGATGCTGATTTACGTTCAACCTTGTCTATTATTAGAGCAATTGGGATCTCAAATCGTTTTACCATATATACCGCTGGACCAAGTAAATTAGATTTCTGTAAATATAGTCGTTATACAGAAAGGTCCTTTTATTATCATTGCCCTAAGAAAAGTACTCTTCTATTTATTGAAAGTCTAAAGCACATTGTGAATAAAATACGACCTGACTATATCTTTCCTTGTAGTGATGTGACACTATATCCTATTTATTGCTCGAAATATTATGAAGAAATTAAGGACCGACTTATGGCTCCAAACAAAGAGGTATATATGCTTACTTTTGATAAAAAGCGTATGAATGATTTTGTAGAATCCTTCGATGTTAAAACAATAGGAGCACCGAAACGACAAGAGAAACTTGTTATAAAGCCTCGCCAGTCGAGATATATAGTCAACAATCAACTAATCACAGGTTTTCGAAGGATTATTAACAGTCCTGCTGATAGGGAGATTATTCTTAAAGAGATGAAGCAATTTGATGAAGACCCCTTGCAACAAGAGTATATAGAAGGACGTGGTTATGGAATCTTTGCAGCAGCTAAAGATGGAGTGGTTTTTTCAATATTTGCACATGAACGTATTAGAGAAGTGCCTCCTAGTGGTGGGGTAAGTTCCATGCGTAAATCTATACCAGCGCATCCCTTGTTACTTAATTCTGCTAAAAAAATAATTAATCAGCTCAAATGGACTGGTGTGTTGATGATTGAATTTAAAGGAATTAGTGAAGAAGATGCTTTTTTTATGGAAGTGAATGGGCGACCATGGGGCTCTATGGACTTAGCTGTTGCATCTGGTGTGAATTTTCCTAAAATGATGTGTGATATATTTATTGATCAGTTGAGTATAGAGCAACTTTCAGAACAATACGGAAGTAGCTATCAAATTGATGTGTATTCTAGGTGGATATTAGGTGATTTTAGTTATATTTTTCATATTTTAAGAAGTAATATTTCATTTAATGAGAAAGCAAAATGCGTTACATCTGTTTTATGGCAAAAACATTCTCATGTAACATACGATACATTTCAAGTAAAGGATCCTCTACCGTTTTTAGTTGAGTGTGCACAAATGTTATTTAAGTTTAAGCTTAAGCTTAAATTGATGAAGGGCAAACCAGGAAAAAACACTGTAACTGATAAAGCTTAGTGCACCAGCAACACTAATTAGTATAATGGCCCCCATTGCGTCAATGTCTTTTAAATTTGCATACCATAATGAACCAGAAATCAATAATATGCGGATTAATTCACGTATGACTTGTAAACCTTGCCTTTCTAAAACTATAAGAATTGGTGAAAAAGGGACAGAAATAAATTGAAAGAAGTACATCAACGATAGTATTGATACATATATACCCGTATCAGCCCATTTTTCTCCAAAAATAAAAGGAAAGGCAGAGGGGGCAGACAAAGCGATAACAATCATTATAGGGGATATGATGTAGAACATATTCTTCATCGTTTTAAACACTAATTTTTTAATTTTATTAGGATTAGAATGCAATAAATGAGAGGTTTCAGCTAACATAACATTATCAATAGAAGTACCAATAAGATTTAACGGCACGCTCAATATTCTTTGCACTAGAACATAACTACCTCCAACAGCAGGACCATAAAAAAAAATTAATAAAAGGGTTGGAAGTTCGGTAGAAATTTGCCTAGTTAATGCGGATATGCTTGACAACAAGGGGAACTTTTTATATCTAGTTGCCAATGTCATGATATGGGGCAAAGTAACTTTTTTAAATAATGATAAATCCTGCTTTACCGAGTTAACAAATAACCGACTACTCCCTGTCATTCGTCCAAGAGCATCTCCGACTAACAATGAAATAGGTCCTACAAAAAGCAGACCGCCCATAACTTGTGAGCTTACCATTATAAAGCTCTGTGTTACCTTGGTCTTTGCGATGCTTGAATACTGCTCCTTTCTCATAGCCCATTTACTCATTATTTCATATGTGCCAATGCCAAGCAGGCTAACAGGTAATAAAAATAAGTATTGGGAAAAACTCAAGATATCAAATAGTAGGCTGAGCTTTTCCCCTATAAAAAAAATAATTATTCCAACTATCAAGGTTGATATTACAAGAATAACGAATGACAACAGTGTCAATGCAGAGGCATCGAGCGTATCTTTTGGTAAAGTAATAGTTTTGTCATATTGAAGGGAAGAAAGTCTGACGAGAATAGCTAGAAGTGAAACATATATACCTAACAAACCAAAATCTTCAGGGGAGTATATACGAGTCAAAAGGGGAGATGCTGCAATAATGATGATTTGTCCCGATGCTGTGCCAGTTGTAAGAGTTGCAACATGCCTTAAAAATGTAGATTTCTCCATATATTTGTTAATCATATTCCACACTGATGTCATGTTATATATCACCTTCTAATTTTTCCGATTATAAATCATTCAGGACTAGTTCATATTATGTTTTAAAAGTTGATATTAGTACATGACGAACTTCTATTTATCCCCTTTTTGCATATTAATAAGATTTTTCTAATAAACTAGTAAAAATGGGTGAAGGGAAACATAGTGTATGATGGAAAGTTTCACGAGAGGTCAGTATGAAAAATACATCATTCTCTTTCTATTTTGGTTAACTTTTGCACTTAGTGGTTGGGTTACAATAGAGCCTGCTCCTTTTGATATTTTAATACTCATGGTGTTTGGATTAACATTCTTTTTTTCCATGTTTATATTTCGACCCCACTTTACACTACCGCTACTACTTCTTTGGTTTTATATTCTTCAAAACATTGTCTCCATGTATTTTATGGAGGATGAAATCACTGGTTTTTTTTACTTTTTTATTACCTTTTACCTTATTATGCTCTGGACTATGTTGATAAGTATTATCTCATCTGATCACGATCAGATAATACAAAGTATTGTGTATGGGTATGTCACAGCTGGGATCGTTTCAGCATTGCTTGGTCTTACGGCCTATTTTAACGTTCTGCCTTCAGCAGAGATATTTTTGTATTTGGGTAGAATCAAGGGGTTATTTAAGGATCCAAATGTGTTTGGTCCTTTTCTCATTCCAGTGGTTTTATTTTCATTAATGTACTTTGAATCTTCCATTCGCAAAAGAACAAAAATTATATGGCTGGCATCCTTTTTAATTACTACCAGTGCCGTTTTTCTTAGTTTCTCAAGAGCTGCTTGGATTAACTATTTTATTTCATGTACACTATTTTTTGTTCTATGGATTGTATTAAGTCCGAAAAAGAGAACTTTTAAAAAACGAATCAACATATTGGTGATATTGTCCATTATGTCTTTGACAGTGCTAATCATTTTGATAAATATCCCACCGATTCAAAGTATGTTTGAAACACGCTTTGGCATGCAACATTACGATAGTAGTCGTTTTTCCACACAATTTAAAGTCCTGAGTACGTTAAGAGAATATCCATTTGGGAGCGGTCCAGGACAATCCGAATTCATTTCTAATTATTCACCGCACAGTCTATATGTCCGTGTACTTGGTGAGAGTGGCATAATGGGTTTTATCTCGTTTGTTTCTTTTTTAATTATTACGTGGATTAGGTCAATATACGCGTCTATTCAGACTAAATCACCCTTGTACATCATATGCACTTCCACTCTGTTAGGTCTGTATGTTAACAGTATTGTAATTGATACATTACACTGGCGTCATTTTTGGGTTTTACTCGCGCTACCATGGATTTATCAAAAAAAAACTGAAAAAACTTTGGGGTGAATGAAGTGAAACAGAGAGTTTTATTGGTAGCTACCGTGTATACACATTTAGCAAACTTTCATAAACCAACGATAAAGCTTTTGCAAGACAAAGGCTTCGAAGTTCATGCAGCAGCAAACGACAATGAAGGAAGAAAAGACGAGATTGAAGAAATGGGGGTTGTTTGTCATACTATCCTTTTTTCACGCTCGCCGCTAAATATGAATAACATCTTAGCTATGAAGGGGCTTTCTGTTTTATTTAAAACCAATATATATAAAGTAATACATGTACATACTCCTATTGCTGCTTTTATTGTTAGGATGATATCCAGTTTTTACAAACAAGGGCCTGTGTTGTATACAGCACACGGATTTCATTTTCATAAGAACGCACCTCTTATCAATTGGCTTATTTATTATCCCGCTGAAAAGATTGCAAAAAGATGGACAGATGGTTTGATAGTTGTCAATGATGAAGATTTCACAATGGCGAAAAAAATGGGTTATGTCCCAAATAAAACACTTTTTTTAACACATGGAGTGGGAGTAAACCTTAACCTACACAAACAAAATGATGAATCTATCGGTAACATTCGTGAAGAATTAGCTATTCCCCAGGAGGATTTTGTTCTTGTGTGTGTTGCTGAATTTACTAAAAATAAAAATCATCGCTTCCTCTTACAAGCATGGCAGCGACTACTTCAAGTCTCTACTGATTGTCATCTTATTTTAGCTGGGAGCGGGAAATTCTATTCTAGGATGAAAACGTATACTCTTCAAAAAAAAATCAATAATGTGCATTTTCTCGGATTTAGACATGATGTGCAAGAGATATTAAAACACTCAGACGCTATTACTCTAGTTTCCAAAAGAGAGGGTTTACCGAAGTCTATTATGGAGGGGATGGTCCTAGGTCTTCCTGCTATTGTAACGAACATACGCGGGAGCAAAGATTTAATTACACATGAGGAAAATGGTTTTGTTGTAAACCTTGGTCATGTAGACGATTTGACGCACTTTATGAAACTTTTAATAGATAACAAACAGATAAGATCAAAAATGGGTCAATATTCTATAGGGAAAATCAAGACTTACTCTACAACTAACGTAATTAAAGAGTTGGAGAATATATATCAAAGGTTTAGGGTGATAAGGTGACATTTCTTATAAGAAAAGCTATTAAGCTTATATTACTGTTGCCCATTGGATTGTTGTTTCGTTTTTTTAAAAAACAAGAGCCGCAAGCAACCATCCTAATGTACCATCGAGTGAATGACGACATAAAAAAAGAACTATCCGTTTCAATAGAAAATTTCTTGTGGCAAATGAACTATTTAAAACGTCATCAGTATGAAGTGATCACAATGGATCTATTAATGAAGAGAGTAAAGGAAAAGAAACTGACAAATAAAACGATCGTATTAACATTTGATGATGGATACATGGATTACTTTGAAACTACATATCCAATTCTAAAAAAATTTAATTTTCCATCTATCCAATACCTTGTCCCAAGTTATATTGAAACAGATAAAATCTTTTGGTGGGATCAAGACCTCGGATCAAACCAACTTATGAATTGGTGTCAAATCGTCGAGATAAGTAAAAGTAGGCTTGTACAATTTGGAGCGCATACTGTAAATCATTTAGACCTTGATAGAATAGATGAGAAAATGCTCGGAAGTGAAATACTAGTTTGTAAACATATATTAGAAAATAGATTGAATATACCTGTTTATCATTTTTCATATCCTAGAGGTAGATATAACAATATGTCAGAGAATTATGTTAGAAACTTATATGCATCTGGTGTATCAATTTTTAAGGGGAAGCCAGTCACTAATAAATTAGCATCAACGGATTATGCAATTTTAAAAAGAGTCCCTATACAACGCTCAGATGGAAAAATACTATTTATTGCGCGCTTAAAGGGCTGGCTAGTTTTAGAAGAGTTTTTAAGAAGGCTACTTAATAAGTTGTGAATGATAGCAAAGTAGACATAAAAAATTAAGAAAGTGTCCCCTGAATTAGTTTGGGACACTTTTTAATTTAGGTGATATTAGTACAAACCTTTATGCTCTTTTTAATGCACGGCTTAATGGAAGAGGTTGATGGATAACGATTTCGTCTCCAAGCAGTACTTTTTCTGCATTGGTTTTAAAATAGGATGCAATAAGAGGGCCATATTTTTTTTCAACTAACTTATAGACCATTGGTAATGTAAACCCACGACGTTCCGTATTATGAGCATCAGAAGCTATAAGGTGTACTAAGTTGCTTTTTAAGAGTAATTGTGTACATTTAGCTAAACGTAATGATTTTTTAGTTAGTAGATTACTAGCAGAAATTTGAACTAAGGCGCCTCGTTGCACGAGATTATATAGTTTTTCAGGATGGCGCTGTATGTCTTTATTTCGTTCAGGGTGTGAAAGGATTGGTACAAATCCTTGTATTTGCATTTCATAAAAAAGTTGTTCGGTATAACTAGGAATAAGGTGGGGGGGGAGTTCAATTAATACATATTTACCAGTCTCATTTAGTGTTAAAATCGACTCATCTCTTTTTAAATCATCGAGTAATTCTGGATATAAAAGTACTTCCATGCCTGTATGCAATTGTAGTGAAACAGCATCTTGTTCAAGCCTGTTGTTAAACTGGTTAACTCTATCTCTAATTATAGTTACACTCGGTTCTATAAGTCCCTTTTTAAAATGTGGAGTGGCAATGACATTTGAAATTCCCATCGTAGTAGCCTGATTGGCCATAAGCAATGCTTGCTCATAATGACTAGGACCATCATCTAAATCCCATAGAATGTGATTATGAATATCAACAATTCTCATTTCATGCACCTCTATCGTTTAATAATAATAGGATGATTCTTGATTATTTTTCATTTTTTTATTGTTTAGAACAACACCAAGTAAATTTGCTTCTATTTCTTCGAATTTATCTAGCGATGTTCGCACAGCTTGTAGCTTAGTGGATTTTGCATTTATTACAAGAATACAGCCATCTGCGAGTGCAACTGTATAAATGGTGTCAGCAACAAAGAGAGGGGGACTATCAATAATAATCATGGTAAAACGTTCTTTTAATTCATGAAAAAAGGTTTGCAACTGTTCAGAATTTAATAGGTCTAATGGATTCGGTGGAACAGGACCGGCTGAAATTACGGATAAATTACGTGTAGGACTGGGTTGGATAATATCATTCAATAACATGTCACCATCAAGATAGCTTGTAACCCCACGCTGATTTGATAATTGAAAAAGATAGTGTCCTGAAGGTTTTCTTAAGTCCATATCTACATAAACAGTTTTTTTACCACTTTGGGCCAAAGATATCGCTAGGTTTGCACTTGTTAGTGATTTTCCTTCTGAAGGGTTAGGACTTGTGACCAAAAGTAACTGCTTATTCTTAAATGTAGGAATGAACTTTAGGCTAGCGCAAATATTTTGATAGTAACTATCGTAAAGACCTTTATTGTATGTATTTAGTAATTTGTTTTTGTAATCTAGCGTGGAAAATGTACTAATTCCAGGGTCCTGAGTAACATTCCTGTGCTTCATTTGTATAGAGGGAACTGTACCTAGTACAGGCACATGGAATATATTTCTAACTTTTTCTTCTGATTTTAAGGTGGTGTCTAAGACTTCTCTTAGAAAAACTACTCCTATTGAAAAAAACATACCTAAGAAAAAACTGACAGTCATATATAAAACAGGTTTAGGTTGGACTGGTTTAACTTGATTATTAAATTTTGCTGGAGTTAAGATATGAATATTATTTAACTCCATTAATCTCTGTACCTCTTTTTGGAAGACAGTAGAGACTTCGTTAACTAGACTTACAGCTTGCTCTTGACTTCGGTTCCTCACTATAATCGAAAATACTTGAGAATTCTCTGCACTCTCAATCTTTATTTGTTTTAACATAGCATCCACATCTATATCTAAATTAAGATTTTCTATCACAGGTTCTAATATGATGGGACTTTTAATTATGACTCGATATGTTTGAATAAGTTTTAAATTTGAATCAATATCACCTGGGGATACATCATTCACTTTACCTATGTCGTTCGATGTGACTAAAATATCACTTTTTGCTTCATAAAGTGGTGGAACGACATAATAACTAATTACAGCACTAGTAAAAACAAATGTTGTTGTTATTAGGATAAAGACCCACCAATTGCGGATTATGACCTGAAACATTTGTCTAATATCTAAAATCATCAATAAGACTCCTTTGCAAAATATAATACCTAATTATTATATTTTATGACTCATAATGTATGAGAATGTTTGAATTCAGAAAATTTTAAAAAAAAGGAAAATAGGACAAATCTCCTGCATACATTTAAATAAAATAAGGGGGTGACTGTGATGAAGGTTTTAGTAACCGGTGGTGCAGGATTTATCGGAACATATACCGTTAAACAATTATTGGAGCAAGGATATCAAGTTAGTGTAGTGGATAAAGCGAACTGCTCGATAGATGATGAGAGGTTAAAAGCAAGTTCCTTTTATACGGTAAACATTGAGGATCCAGCACTTGAGGATGTTTTTGAAAAAGAAAAGCCTGAGGCTGTTATTCATTTAGCTGCCCAAATTGACGTACAACATTCTATTCATAACCCAATTGATGATGCAACTGACAATATAATCGGTACGATTAATGTGTTAGAAAACTGTCGTAAATATAAAGTTAGAAAAGTAGTTTATTCTTCCTCAGCAGCAGTTTACGGAAGGCCTACGTCTTCAATTATTGACGAAGACCATCCTCTAAATCCGGTTTCACCTTATGGTATTTCGAAATTAACTCCAGAATATTATATTAAATATTATGCGCATGTACACGGCATGTCCTATGCAATACTTCGTTATGCAAATGTGTATGGAAAGCTTCATCACAGTTCCGGAGAAGGAGGAGTTATATCTATTTTTATTAACCAACTACTAAAAGGTGAGTCTCCGATAATATTTGGGGACGGGGAGCAAAAAAGGGATTTTATCTACATAGAGGATGTTGCTAAAGCAAATGTATGTGCAGTAATGAAAGGAGATGACATAACAGCTAATATAAGCACCAACACCTCTACATCATTAAATGAATTGTTAACAGAACTAAAAAGTAGATTAGACGTTAAAATTCACCCCATTTATGTAAAAGGTCGACCTGGTGAAATCAGAGACAGTAGGTTGTCAAATGAACTTGCGAACCACTATTTACAATGGTCACCGTCGTACAATCTTCAAACAGGAATAAAAGCTACCTTGTCCACCTACAACTCAACAAAAACATAATGGAATAGCTTGGGAGGTGATGAGGTGTGGAGAGGTCAGCTAGGCTCACATGGTAAACCGCGGATCTATACAGCTTCTTTGTGTTTAGCCATTATGTGCTATGCCTTCATTTATGTATTGATAAGTCAGTATGATCTTTGGCAAATCATATTAGGATTAACGATCGTACACCTTTCTACACTAATCTTATTATTAACATATAAAGAGCAACTGCGAGCAGCCGTTCAACTTCTCATATTAATTAGTTTTCCTATTATTAGTCATGTGTATGTTTGTCTAATTGAAAGCCCTATTGAATGGAAATCAGCTTTTATAAGTAGTTTAGCAATAGGGCAGATAAGTTTCTTAGTAACTGCCTTTAGATTACCTATTACTTATAAAGAATCTATAAGGAAAAAGGTCGTGATAATAGGAGATAATCAAGTTGAAATTGAAAGAGTCAAAGCGGGACTTTCGAAAGAATGTAAAGTCTATGAGTGGAATGTAACTAGCCAAAATACGTTTGAAGATGCTCTCAACATAAAGAGATGGATTGTTACGCCGCATTTACAGGTAGAAGAAAAGAAACAATTAATTAAGATAGGAATACAACATAATATTAACATAGAGTTGATCCCTGATTTTTACGAGCTTGTTCTTCATGGTACTAATGTTAGAAGTGTTGAAGACACATTAACTCTGTCAATAAAAAAGCTGGAAATACCATTAATGAAAAATCTTATAAAATATACATTTGATTTTGTAGTTTCTTCAATCCTTTTAATTATAACAAGTCCACTTTTTATTACCCTCTTAATATTGATTCCCATAACTTCAAAAGGACCTGCTATTTATATTCAAGAACGACTCGGAAAGAGTGAAAAACCATTTTTTATTTATAAATTTAGAAGTATGGTACAAGATGCTGAAAAATGTTCAGGGCCTACTTTATCAAGCAAAGATGATCCTAGACTAACCAAATTAGGTAGGTTTATAAGAGCAACTCGTATGGATGAGCTACCTCAGCTTATAAATGTACTAAAAGGTGATATGAGCTTAGTAGGACCTAGACCGGAAAGAGCTTTTTTTGTTAAACAGTTTGCAACTAATCATCCGGAATACAAACTAAGAATGAATGTAAAACCAGGTATAACAGGATATGCACAAGTAAAAGGTACTTATCATACCTCAGCAGAGGATAAATTAAGGTATGACTTAATGTATATTCAAAATTATACATTGATTCAAGATATAAAAATTCTCCTCATGACATGTATTGTAATCTTTAACAAACAAAAATCGAGTTAAATTGAAAATGAACACGTTCAATCAGTCATATTGTCTGAGCGTGTTCATTTTGTTACTTCGAAATATTTTTTACAGTGATATTACTATGTTAAATGAGAAGAGTAACTTAAAAAAACAGTTCACTTTTGTAAAGATTAGTAGCATTAGTTGAATCATCGATTAAAATATAACCTATTAATATATGATAAATGATAAAATTTGTGACTGATAAAATGAGGCATTCAATATCTTGAGTTTGTGAATCTGTGCATGGTATACATTTTTACATTAGCTAACATAATCCAGTCACAAGATAAAAAGAATTCTGTTATAGTTATTTTTGCTTTTCAAGATTAAATGTTACATTTACATTGGGGGTATGGATGTAGCAATGGTTAGACTGGTACATGCGGATGTAATTAGCAAAATCAATTTAACCTGTTCAGTAATTCTCCTAAATTATATTATTTTCTTGTTCATTAATAATTAACCCATTCATTACAGGTAATATTAATTTAAGTTGATAATTACTACGTGTATTTAATTAAGTATAATCATCTTATATTATGAAATCGTATTTAAATCAGAGGTGTAAAAATGAAGAGTAAAGATTACGTCTATTCTTTATTCAAAGAGCGTATGTGTGTGTTAGCATCTATGCATAAAAAGGAAAATGTTATGTCTCCTGTACTCGAAGAAAAGTTAGGGGTTAAGATTATTGTTCCGAAAGGCTTTAATACAGACCAATTTGGAACGTTTACTCGTGATATTCAACGGATTGGAACACAACTAGAAGCAGCGAAGCTAAAGGCAGGACAAGCTCTTATAGTAACTGGCGAAAAATTAGCAATAGCTAGTGAGGGAAGCTTTGGACCACATCCATATATGCCCTTTGCTCCTTTAAATCGTGAGGTTGTTTATATGCTTGATACATTACATGGATTTGAAGTTTGGGCAGAGCATAATTCAACACAAACTAATTATTTGCAACAGGAAATAATGAACATACAGGAAGCATTCTCATTTTGTCAAAAAGTAGGATTTCCTAACCACGCCGTTGTTGTAAGAACAGATAAAGAAACGATAAACGAAGATGAGATGGTGAAAGGAATAAACTCTAAGGAAACATTAGAGGAAGCCATAAGGTATATGCTAAAAAAATCAAACCATAGAGTTATTTTTATTGAGACGGATATGAGAGCGATGTTTAATCCTACTAGGATGGAAGGTATTAAAACTGCAACAGAAAAGCTCATTGAAAAAATATATTCAATATGCCCGAACTGCTCGTTCCCTGGTTATGACATAGTCACAAGAAAGCCAGGGCTAGTTTGTATTGAATGTGGATTGCCGACAAAAAACATTTTGTCTCACATTTATGATTGTAAAAAATGTGGTCACTCTGAGGAAAAGTTGTATCCGAAAGGAAAAGAATACGCCGATCCGATGTTTTGTGATGTTTGTAATCCGTGAGCGATTAAGTTAAACACCGAAAAAAACAACCCGGCTTCAATTGTGGAGGATATAACTCCCATAGGCAAGACCAAGAAAAAAACAGCCCAGCTCTTCAATATAAGAGCTGGGCTTAAATACGTTATAATTTACTCTTGCCTAAGTAGCTGTTGCTGCAAAATGAACCTTCTTAAATGAAACAAGTTTTCTTCATCAATATACCTAATTTCTGTACCATATCGATAATGATCTACTGTATTTCGTGTAACAATAGTGGCTGTAATTTGCTTTGTATCTTCAGTTTTTAGACGAATAGAGTATTCTAGTTTCTCGTCTAGCTTTTTATCTGTAGTAAAGCCGAACCCATTCACACTTATATCTACAACATGAATCGATGCTGCTTGTTGCTGATTATGAAATAAAGCGGCATCAAGGATGGAGCAGTGATAACGAATAAATCTACGCCGTTCTGTCGGAAAGTTCGACTCTTGTAAAGATAAATATAAATACAAATTGTAATTTACCCGCTTAATAATATGTGCCGTGAATTGCTTTTTTTGATAAAGGCAATATACTTGATCTCCAACATTAAGACTATCCACATCTTTAACAACAACATTCATCAATTCACATTCCACATAATTTAACGCGGCTTCTATCACTTTTTTATTTTGCGTCACCAATGCTATCCGTTCCATTGTATCTCCTTATGGCATAAAATTTGAAAGTTATAGCTTGTTTTCTAAGTGGAATATTAAGGGAGTAATGTTTCTAGTAATTGTATCGATTAGTAAAAGGTCCTCTTGCTTTATGATGCTTTTCGTTTTTGTCACGACTAAATAGCCATATGGATTACTTTCCTCATCTTCCCTTTCATAGTAGTTTTTTATTTGAATTGGCGCGAAAATGATACTGTTTGTATCTCCGAGAGATGAAATGAAATGGTCATCATTAAAATAAGAAGATAGATTTTCACTGAAATAATCGTAAAAAATTTCATCGTCAATATTCTGTGTCACGGCTTCGTTCAAATGCACTTGATGTTGTGAAGCTTCAAATCCTATGTTTTTTTTCATTAAGTATGTTTCATCCTGCTGAAGAATAAAAAACGCTTTCTCAACACCAAAGCCAAGGGCGAGTGTATGTAATGCCAAAGTAAACAGCTCATCTAGCGTTCTGCAAGAGTTAATATTTCTAATTAAACGATTATACGTCTGTAAAACGTGAAATTTCGCTTCTGCTTCTATTTTTTGTTTTTCTATCTTTTCAAAGGAAAAGGCGTTGTTAAGGGCAATATATGTAGATGAGGCAAGTGTTTCAATCAATTCAAAAAGTCCTGAGTCATAATTGTTTCCTTGATGTGATTTGCTTAACGTGACAACACCTATAAGGTTATTCTTTTGAATAAAAATAACATACTCTGTTTCAAGCTCAGATAGTAATGTAATATCCTCAAAGATTTGCATAAGCTCTTCTTTGTCATCTTCTATGTGAAGGTATATTTTATTCGGTAACAAAAAGGTTTCTTTAAGCTGTAATTGGAAATATTTTTTTTCAAAGGAAAACACATTTCTGTAGCCTTTTACTTGAATTGTATTAATTGTATCACTATATAACCCAAAGCTAGTAATAAAACTACCGGAAATTTCGCTAAAAACTTCCGTTGCAATTTTATATAGCTCGCGTGGATTAAGCTCGGATAAAAGAGCTTTTATACTTTGATTTAATACAAATAGATTATAAATCTTTTGATCTAATTGGTGATGTAGTGTTTGATAATCTAAAAAACGTTGATTGTTTTCTATAGATGAGTTGACAAGTCTCATTAAAATATCAATTAGCAGGTTATCATCAGCGCTCATTTCACCAACAGACTTACCATTTGTAACAATGAATCCAATCATATCTGTATCATTGATAAGAGGTATAACATACGCTGCAGAAAAATCTTCAATAAAATTCATAGGGAAATATTTTAATAGTTGGTTTGGAGATAACACTCTTCCATAATATAAGGGAAGCTTATCTAGAGCCTGAGAAGACTGAACCTCGTAAGACTCGTAATTATACAGACGATTATGAACTAAGTAGTATTGAGAGCCTTCTTTTTCAAACAATGCAGCCTTGTGCAATGTGAGAAGTTCGTTGGCAAATTCGAAAGAAAACTTTAGTAGTGTATCTTTATCATACCGTTGTGTAAAAATTTCAATGGCTTGAAGTAGTATTTCGTATCTATACGATTTCTCGAAGCTCATAGTAGCCTCCTATTCAAACTTCAACTCTTTTCCAAGAGCGTAGAAAGTTCCTCGTGTTAAATTATTAATACGTTTACTCATGTTTCTTATTTCAATAATAGTTTCGGGGAACGCCTGTTTATCTATTGTAATTTCCCCTTCACCTTTTATTTG
Source organism: Bacillus sp. HMF5848 (assembly GCF_003944835.1). Classification (GTDB taxonomy): domain Bacteria; phylum Bacillota; class Bacilli; order Bacillales; family HMF5848; genus HMF5848. The sequence goes on along the minus strand of NZ_RWIV01000001.1, from coordinate 3,393,272 downwards.
TAGTAAGTTTTGTAAATGTAGACGGTAGTCTTCTAGTTTCGAAATCTCCTTATATTGACAATCAAACGCTTGCTTTAACTGATTATATTGTTCTTGCTGACTGTCATTTAAGTTATGGGCGAAGCTTTCATATATCTCAAGATGTCTTGCAATGGTTTCATATTTATCAATGGCAGTTTTATATTCAGTTAAAAGCAGCTGCAAATCCTTTTGTATTTGCTTCCGATCAAAACCTTCCACATAAATAATAGTTCTTTTTTCCGCTTTATTACCTAACTGGGATGCATACACCTTGCCTTTTGCCATAATTTTGCCGCCTATAATTCTTCCTTTTCCTTTATGCGTTAATACGTTTTCCGCTGTTAGGGTGCTTGCAACAGAATAAAACCCAATATTAATATCTTTTTCGGCTGTTATTGTACATTCATTGGCATGCTTAACGTACACATTCTTTTTGGCTTGAATAACACATGGGCCAAAGACGCCGCCTTTTATGTATATATCACCTTGAAGTGATTCGATTTTCCCTACTTTACGAATACCAAGCTCGGATAGTATGGAAATATCAACTCCAGCGACAACAGAAAAACCTTCCTGAACGGTTCCTGTAATCGTAATAGAGCCATCAAATTCTATATTTCCTGTTCCCATCCCTACATCACCCTCAATACGAAGGTGATTAGCAACAGATATTTTACCACCAATTCTTGATACAACACCATTTATTTTAGCAAAAAGTACACTCTTACTATCTTGTTCCACCAATTCAACTGATTTTGGATCGTATAGCAGACGTTTATCTTTGCCTTTTTTGGGGAGAAGTTCCTCCCCGATGACTGTGATTCCAGATAAGCCTTCTGTCGGAGGAACCTTTTCACCTAGCCAATCCCCTTGCTCAACTTCATCAATAAAATTCATCTGATAAAAATCAGCGTCACCCGATTCATTAATAGAAGGTTTTCTATCTGACAGTTGAAAGTAACGTACAATAGCATCCTCGCCATTTGTTGGAGGAGTACCTTGAGCAATCAAAATATCTTGCCGAGGTATGATGTCTTCCTTCTTTAATTGAATACCTTCAATAATATTGGCGTCTTCTATAGCGGTCATTATTTCAGGTATAAGTTGATTTTGTTGCTGTAATGCGGCAAATTCTTCATCTGTTGCATTTACATGGATATGAGCAGTCATTTTATCCTTTGATACTTTACATGACACGAGAGGCTTATAAAGGCCAATTAATGTTTCAGTATTGTCCGCACAATCAATAGCGTGCTTTAGTTTCAAAAAATTGGTAACACATAGCCGAGGGAAGGTTTGTAGAATATCATTGAAGCTTGTGAGGGGAAAGCCTACTTTCGTAACATATATATAGACAGAATCATCCTCAACAACTATTTGAAAGTAGTCATTATTAATAAGTTCCATACTGTCACTCCTTATTGAGGTACGTAGGTTCTGTATTACAAAAAACTGTCATATAAAGTAGAATTTTGTCATAACTATACTTTTAATATAGCATAAAGGGTTTTCGAAATTTTATTAACATTTAGTTAAAACATATATTGTAAATTAGCGATTGCAAAAAATATGGTTACGCGAGAACTAGTTTACTGGATTAAATCTAGTGTGTATAAAAATGGTTTAACCTAACTTATAGAAATAACATATGAATTATTACTATTGCGTTTTATCAAATACCATGCGCTATCATTAGTATTCTCTTAGTTTATAAATGCTTTATCCCATATGGAGAAAAGCTGTTTTTTATAAACAAATTATCTTACGTTCCAATTTAATAACGGAGGAAAATAATATACTAAAAACAAAAAAAGCTACTTAAAAAGAACCTGGAAATAAATCCAGGTTCTTATGAAAATTTTTAATAAAGTAATATCCCCTATTACTTAAGGTATCTATATAAAAATAGTACAAAATGTTCTCTGCTTATGTTTTCTTCCGGCTTGAACGTCCCGTCTGAGTAACCAGTTGTAATATTATTTGAAGTTAATATGTTGATATAGTCGTTAGCCCAATGCCCTTCAACGTCTTTAAAGATTTGGTCAGAGGTACCTGTTAGCTTAAAGGCATTTACGAATATTTTTGCTGCTTGGGCTCGTGTAAGCTCTCCGGTAGGATCAAACGTTCCATCTGGCTTCCCGCTGATAATACCAAGTTCTTTAGCCATTGCAGCTTCTTTGTAGCCATAGGTGTCTTGATTCATATCAGTAAACTTAGGGTCTGGTGCATCTGAATTTTCAATATCTACTCCAAGGGTGCGTAAAATAACTTGAATTGCTTGAAGTCTAGTAATATTTGCCTCTGGCTTGAAGGTTCCGTTCGGATAGCCGTTAATAATGCCTCCTGCTGTTAAAAAGTTAATCTCTTTTTTATAGCGTTCGACATCTGAATATTTCGTTTCCTCCGAGTTAGGAGCAGCTAGCAGACTAAACAACGTAAGATGATTTACTTTTGCAGTGATAGTATTATTCGTTTTGTCTTGATTTATTGGTGTTGGAATCCATTGTTGCAATTCTTCATCCCAAAAAAAGACATGCAAATCATCCTCTGTCGAACCTACTGGTAAGTCATTCATTTCATACTTAAATTCTAGTAATAATTCATTTGGGAATTGATGTATGTTATTCCCGTCACTATCCTTAATTGAAATATCATATGAAGTTGCCCCCACCTTAATCAGGTCGTTTCCTGACTTGGATGAATCAATTATTCGCTTCACTTGTACGCTTGCCGGTGAGCGTAGTGTACCTGATGGTATGGTAACACTAAGATTATTATCGGTAGCATCGATGATATTCGGTACGTTTAAGTGAGAAGAGCTAATGTATACTATTCTCATGAGCGCAGGTGTATCATTGGCATTTGAAGATGAGTTATTGCCATCATCTGATGAATCATCATCGTCCCCACCACCCGTTGATGGAGGATCTTCTACCGAAATACTGATGTCTTCTTGTACTTGAATGGATTCAGACACCAAGTTGGATTGCAAGGTATTTGTGCCCTTCACTGTAATCAACTCTTCAACCATTATAAACATGCCGGGTTTGATTGTATCTGCTACATTAATATGCTCTGTTATTGATATCGAAACTTCTTCTATACTTTCATCTACCACAGTCGTTTCCTCTGTCACTTGATTGTTTAATGAATTGATGTCGTCCTCATTCGTTAAAACAGATATCGTATTTAATATTGTGCCTACTGATGATGAAGAGACTTGAATGTCTATCTCAGCATTTTCCTCAGCAGAGAGTGAGTCGATGGCACAAGTAATAGATCCATTGTTATGTGAACAGCTTGCTTGCTGTGAATTTGCAGAGATGAAATCTACAGAATTTGATAGTGAACTAATAACTGTGACTCCCGTTGCAGTATCCGTACCATTATTTGTGATTGTAATTTGATACGTAATGGCTTGATCAACTTGGGCCGGATCAGGTTCGTCTGTTACACTGACAGATACATCAACCTGTGCTGGTTGAGTAAACAAGGACTCTATTTTTCTCACAAAAATATCTTGTCTTTCATTTGTATCACCAGGTACTAAATTGTCAGCAGGTGACTCAAATGAGATATATTTACCATCTGCCGTAATGATAGCTCTTTTACTACTACTATTCGCTTGTTGACCATTGACTGACTGACTCACTAAAATGGTTTTCTTATTCAAACGGTCATAGACGAATACATCGGCAAACTCATTCGTATCATTTGATACTAGATCGGTTGCCACTGATGTAAAGGATACAAAACGACCATCTTCGCTAACCGACGGTTCCCAGCTGTCTTCATTAGGAAACTCTCCAGCAATGTTCATACTGATTAATTCGAGAGTGTGGGTATTCCTATCATATAAGTACACGTGACTATAATATTGATTCTCAGGATTAGCGTCGGATAACAGGTTATTGGCATTTGTACTAAATACTACATATCGTCCTGTTTCACTTATACTAACGTCATCAATAAAATGGTTCGCCTGTTTACCATTGATATTTTTACTAATATGTTCAGTTGCTCCTGTTGTCATATTACGAACAAACAACTGAGGAAATCTATATTTTCGTACATCCGTGTTGCTCGTCATATCTCCCCGACTAATGTAGGCTACAAAGTTTCCATTTCCACTTATGGAAGCAGGCTCTGAAATATCATACATATAGTCATACTGACTCTCCCTAATACTGACCGTCTCAATCTTTTTTGCTTCATGATTATAACGAAAGACATCACCGTCTTCATTTGTGTCACTTGATGCTAAGTCAGGAGAATCTGAGATGTATATAACATAATTTCCTTCGCTGCTTATGTCAGGGTATTCAGCGTGATACAGGGGATATTCTCCACTTGTCGTATATTGAGTGAGTACATGCTCTTTTGTTTCATTATCGTAAAGTAGAACAGTACTTTCGTCGAACGGCTCAGTTGCTAATGTATCTTCATAATCCGCATACGTATAATAGGCCACGTCACCCCTATTACTTACTACAGGATACTTACTCTCCCCAACTGGGCTGCCGTCAGAATTAGCCGTAATAAGAATTGTAGATTTATCTTCTGCATCATAACGGTAGATATTTTCATTATTTTGGTACACTATATAGCGACCATTAGAACTAATATCAGGGAAAGCACTATATGTGGTGAATTGTTCCCCATTTGGTTCATAACTAACTCTCACTAAATCTTCATAATAATAGACATCCTCCGTTACCGTTTGTGATGCACCGTCAGCAATATTCTCTTTTGATGATCGAGCACTTTGTCCCATCCCATCGCCCACACCTATTCCTTCTTCAATAAAAATATCAATAGGTGGGGGTGTTTCTTCAGCTTTTATCAGTGTCTTCTCCAATGTGACGCTTAACGGTGCTAACACTATAAGAAACGCACTAATAAAGATTAGAAGCTTAGATTTCACTCATACTCACCTCCTTGGTTTTGGAACAAATTAATAGGTAAGTAATTATTCAAAGCTAAGGACCACCGTCACGTTCACTTGTTGTCCTGCTGAAACAGATATGCTATCAGATGAATCCATGTAATGTCTTGTGAACCAAGAGGAAGGATTTGAGCTACAATCTTCCGGAGCTACATCTGGGCCACATGTCCCTATAAACGTTCCGACTTGATTAATAAAGTGATCAATCTCAGCAGTAGTGGTCCCGCTTAAAACAATTTTATCCTCATTCTCACCAGATGAGGGTACTGTAATATTTAATTGCGGTTCATATATAGAGCATGGCTGTGGAGCTCCATTATCAGTTTCACACGGCCCATTAGTCCCAGATAACCAGATACTCCAAGAACCAGGCGTAGACTGACGTGTTAAAACTTCAGCTATAACTTTTTCACCGCCAGCTAAGGCATTTTCAAAGCTCTTTTTATTAGCAATGGAACCATCTTCATTTAAAATTTCGATTGTCCAGTTCCCGTGCACTTCAATACCTTCTTGCTGCCCTTCTCCAGAGGTACTTGATTGTGCTAGTCCATTCGTTACTTCCTCAGACTGGTTGCTTAATAGTGTTAAGCCAATTAACGCAACCATTATCACAGTTAGCAAACTGAGTAGGGCATTAATCCTCTTTTTCATGTCATGTCACCAACCTTATAATATTTTGAGTTTATTTAGTAGAAAAACCCAATTACTGTAAAGTTTAACATTTATAATGAATATTCTAAATAAAGAAAAAACTGTTTCTTTGTCGAATTTTGTTTGTCTATATCTTTAATTATAAATTAAGAAATAAGTATAGTAAGGTTTAGAATTTGTTATCCATTTTTAAATTGAATAAAATTCCAAAAAATGAAAATAATACTTGCTTCACTGAAGAAAGAAAGTTATTATAAAATTAACAGAATAACCCAAGGGAGTAAAATTTTATGACAAAATTAAGGAAGGCCGATAAAAGTTTAATTAAAGATATGAATAGATCGGCTGTTATTAATGCAATAAAGCGGAAAGGTCCTATTAGTAGAACCGAAATCGCTCAAGTGACAAATCTAGGTCAATCAACAATGACTAAGATTATTGAGGAACTAAAAGCATTAGATTTAGTTCATGAAAAAGGTGAAGCTCATTCCACAGGTGGACGAAAAGCAATTTTATTAGAGTTTAATAACTTGTTTGCTTACGCAATAGGAATAAAAATTATGCAAGACCATCTAATATGTGCTCTCACCGACTTACAAGCAACTATCATAGACAAAAGAGAAATCTTCTTTGATCCATCATCAGACTCACAACTCATCATCAACCTCATGATTAGAACGATTCATCAAATCCTTATTGACTTTCAACTAGATTCTCAAAATTTAATCGGTATTGGTATAGCAGTTTCAGGCCTAGTAGATAGTAAGACAGGTGTTGTATTAAGATCCCCTTTACTTGATTGGAATAATGTGGATATATCTACGCCGTTAAAAGAGGAATTCCAGTTACCTGTTTCCGTTGATAATGATGTAAACGCATACACCTATGCCGAACTAGAATTTGGTTATGGAAAGAATAGCAATCAATTTATCTGTATTTCTATCGGTGATGGAATTGGTTCTGGGTTTATCATAAATCGCAAAGTGTACAAAGGAGAGTATGGGGGTGCAGGAGAATTTGGGCATACAATTATAAACGTTGATGGAAGACCCTGTCACTGTGGGCAAAATGGGTGTTTGGAAACTTATCTATCAAACCGAGCACTTAATTTAAATGCACAAGAGTTAGCTTCGAGATACCCTACAAGCTCTTTGTATAATGAAAAAATTAACTATGAAACGATAACAAAAGCAGCGAAAAATAATGATGATTTAGCTCATGAACTTTTTGGACAGGTGAGTAAGTACTTAAGTATCGGATTAATCAATGCAATAAATAGCTTTAACCCTAAAACTATTATTCTTATTGGGGAAGCTTTAGTAGGAAAAGACTTTTTTATTCAAGACGCTATTAAAAAAGCTAAAGATAACTTTTTTAGAGGCTCCTTTGAAACTAATATTGTTGTATCAAACCTTGGAGATGATGCATGGATACAAGGAGCTGCTTTACAGGCTATTGATCAATTATTTCAGCCCCCAATATACGAAGAAGTAAATTCACTAATAAGCACTTAGGAGAGTGAAATGAATGGTAGGAGATAAAGGATTTAAGAAGTTCTTTGTTGTAAGCGTATTCTTACTACCGAACTTACTTGGTTTTCTCTTTTTCATTGGTATTCCGATTGTAGCATCTCTAGGGATTAGCTTTACTCAATGGGATTTACTGTCTAATCCTAAATGGATAGGATTTGAGAATTATGTTTCTTTAATGTCTGACAGAGAGTTTTGGGCAGCACTGGGTCATACCTTCTATTTTATAGGAGGTTACTTACCACTAGTTATGGTAGGAGCCTTAGGAATTGCATTAATCTTAAACCAAAAGATTAAAGGTATTACTTTTTTCCGAGCAGCGTACTTTGTGCCTGTAATAACTTCTTGGGTTGCTGTTTCTCTAATTTGGAAGTGGTTATTCAATCCAGTTTACGGTCTTGTAAATTACGTCTTATCTTGGTTTGGTATAGCAGGTCCAGCTTGGCTGCAGGATCCAACTTGGGCTATGCCAGCTATTATTTTGACTAGTGTGTGGAAAGACTTAGGTTTTGTAATGGTAATCTACTTAGCTGGGTTACAGGGGATTTCAACGAGCTACTATGAGGCAGCGAATATGGATGGGGCTTCATCTTGGCAAAAATTTTGGTACATTACTCTCCCGTTGTTAAACCCAACTACATTCTTTGTCACTGTCATATCTTTGATAAACTCATTTCAAGTGTTTGACCAAGTAATGATTATGACGGAGGGTGGACCTGCAGGCTCGACTAGTGTAATAGTAGAACGCATTTACAATCATGCATTTAGGTATTTTGAGATGGGATATGCATCCGCCATATCTTGGGTCTTATTTTTTATTATATTTATTGTAACTCTAATCCAAATTCGAATTCAAAAAAGGATGGTTACAGATGGAAGCGAATAAGCAGATTGAAACAAACACACCTATTATATCTAGCCGAAAAGTCGGATTTATGAAAATAACAAAAAAACTTTTATTCTATTTAGTTCTTATTCTTGGGGCAGCTATTATGATTATCCCATTTATATGGATGCTATCAACCTCGTTAAAAACTTCAGGTGCGACAATGGTGTTACCACCACAAATTTTGCCTGAAGAGGTTCATTGGGGTAATTATCAAAGAGTCGCAGAGGCATTTCCAGTATTTAGATTCCTTTTCAACTCATTGTTTGTAGCAGTGACTTCAACAATTGGCCAAATTCTATTATGTTCTATGGCTGCATATGCTTTTGCCAGACTTGAATTTAAAGGAAGAGATTTCATTTTTATTATTTATTTAGCTACGTTAATGGTTCCGACACAGGTAACAATGACACCACAATTTATCTTAATGAAGTATTTAGGATGGTTGGATTCATATCAAGGTTTAATCTTACCCGGAATGTTTAATGCTTTTGGAACATTTCTTCTACGTCAATTTTTCCTAGGTATACCTAAGGAACTAGAGGAAGCCGCGTTTATTGATGGAGCCAGTCACTTTAGAATATTTATTCAAATTATTTTACCGTTAGCAAAGCCGGCTTTAGCAACATTAGCGATATTTTCTTTCATGCAGTCATGGAATAACTATTTGTGGCCGCTTATTGTAATTGATAATCCGGATATGATGACGTTACCATTAGGCCTTTCATTATTACAAGGTAGATGGGAAACTGATTGGAACCTAATGATGGCAGGAGTTGTCATAAGTGTAATACCAGTATTAGCTGTGTATTTATTTGCTCAACGATACTTTATTCAAGGTATTACGCTGAGTGGATTGAAAGAATAGATACTAAAAGCTATTTTAGGAGGTGGTGACTAACTACGTTTTCAGTATGGTCATTATTACTTGTAAAATTTAAAAATGGGGGTAATCAAATGAGTAAAACAATGAAATGGGTAGCATTTTTCTTTGTTGCAATGTTGTTAGTGATGGCAGGGTGTAGTGGACAACAAGATACTTCTTCCACTGAAGAAAGTAATAGTGGAAACTCTGATTCAACAAATGAACAAACAACTAACACGAATGAAAACGCAGAAAAACAGGTTACGATAGAATACTTTACTTTCTCTCCTGGTGAAGCGCATGAAAAAGACTTAAAAGCAATGATTGCTGCATTTGAAGAAGAGAACCCTAATATCAAAATTAAGTATGAAATGGCTGCATTTGATGATTACTTTACTAAATTACAAACCCGTTTAGCAGGTGGTTCAGCTCCTGATACTTTCGAATTGAACTACGAGAACTTTGTTAATTACGCTTCCAAAGGCGCACTATTATCACTTGATGACTTAATTAAAGCTGATTCTGAATTTGACCCTTCACAAATTAACCAGGAAGCTTTTAAAGCCTTCCAATATGATGGTACTCAATATGGAATGGTAGAGTCATTCTCCAATGTTGTTCTTTACTATAACAAGGATTTATTTGATGCTGCTGGAGTAGGCTATCCTGCCGCAGATTGGACTTGGGACGACGAATTAATAGCAGCTCAAAAGTTAACAGATAAAGAAAAAGGTGTATATGGAACATATGCACCAATTCAATTCTGGGAATTCTATAAAACTATAGCACAAAATGATGGCGGTATCTTCAATGAAGATAAAACCGTTGCAACAGTCAATAGTGCTGAAAACATTGAGGCATTACAGTGGATGGTGGATAAAATAAATAAGTATGGAGTTACACCTTCTGACGCTGAAATGTCTGGTCAATCTGATAGTGATTTATTTAAGGCTGGGAAGATTGCAATGCTTCGTACTGGAATTTGGATGATGGGATCATTTCAAGACGTACCTTTCGAATGGGATATTGCATTAGAACCAGGCAACACGCAGAAAGCACACCACTTCTTTGCTAATGGTTTAGCAGCTTCAAAGGATACAAAGCATCCTGAAGCTGCTTGGAAATGGTTAAAGTTTATGAGTGCTAGTGAAGATGCAGCTAAAATTCGTGTAGATAGCTCTTGGGAATTACCAGCTGTTACAAATAAAGAATTAGTAGATTCATATTTGCAACAAACTCCACCTGAAAGTAAAGAGGTTGTGTTTGACGCATTGAATTCTTTAGTTGTACCGCCTGTTATTGCAGAGTGGAATAAATTAACTGACACATTTACTAAAGAGTTAGACCTTGTGAAATTAGGTAAGAAAACACCTGAAGAAGCATTAAATGACTTACAACCGCAAATACAGTCTTTAATAGAATAATTTTTTAGGTTGATAAATAAGGGGAGAGGATAACTTCTTCTTCCCTTGTTTAATGAACTTAAAAAACTAAGGAGGTCTATAAAGTGTCTAAATCTACTATCAAACAATATTTTCCAACTGGAAACGAATTGGTAGCAATCCCTACACTTAGGCAGGACGGGGCGATTGAGAGTATAAACGTGTTGAGCATGAAATATAAAGGAGTATTAGAGATTGTTGGGGAGCCTTTTGTACAGCCTTTTATTACACAAAATAATCAAGTGGTTTCATTTGAGTCTTTGGATTGGGAGCGGGAACACTTTTGGATTCCAACTTTTAAAGGTGATAAAGATGGAATACAGTTTATAGGGACTGTTCATGCCCCTATAGGCGAAAGAGGATTTTATTATGAATTAAAGATTAAAAATGTGAATTCTCAAGAAAGAGAGCTCTCATTTGGATTTGCTGGAGAGTGGAGTAAAACCTGTCACTCTATTAATGAGACAAAGGTTTTTAAAGGGAGCTTGGAAACTCTTAAGAGTGGTTGGAATCATTCTTATATCATGGAATTATATACAGACACCTCTCAGCTTGCATTGGCTCCGATGTTTGACCAGTTTCTTGATATTGAAGAATGGAAAACGGATATTCCTAATCACACAAAATTTAATTTCGGTAGAACGGTTACGTTAGAATCAGGTGAGGAAGCATCTCTTGTTGTTTTTTGGGGACTTGGAATAGAAGAGGTAGGAGCGGCAACTTCTGCAAAGGAAATGAAAAGGCAAACGGTGCCTTCATTAGTAAATCGATCACATCAATGGCTAATAGATAGAAAGCTCTCTTTGCCAAATGAAACAAAGCTTGAAGAGATTATGAACATTAATGCCTTTTTCAATTACTTTTTTGCTACAGGATTAACTTTTGATACAGAAGAAGATGTTTTAATTACTTCCAGAAGCTCTAGATATTATGTGTCAGCAGCATATTGGGATCGAGATAGTTTATTATGGAGCTTTCCAATGATTGTTCAAGTTGATGAAAAAAGAGCAAAAGAAATGCTTACGTACGTTTTTACGACTCAACGAAGAAATATTGGTATTCATAGTAGATACATTGATGGAACAGTCCTTGAACCTGGCTTTGAATTAGATGAACTATGTGCTCCAATCCTTGCATTATCTACGTATTTGAACAAAACTGGTGATTATGGATTTTTAGAAAAGGATTATGTTAAAGCAAGTATCGAATTAATTATAGAACGTTTAAATGAAAATAAGCACCCTGAGATTGAGTTGTATAGTACGTTCTTACAACCTACCGATGATCCCATTGTTTATCCGTACTTAACCTATAATAATGTTTTGGTGTGGCGAACTTACAAGGTGTTAAGTGATCTTTCAAAGTATTTTGATACAATATCTAGTCAATCATTTGATATAAAAGCGCAATTACTTAAACAATCAATCTACCAATATTGTATTTTCGAAGATGAAGAATTCGGCAGTTACTTTGCTTGGTCGATAGATGGTAGTGGAAATCACAATATTTATGATGAACCACCTGGAAGTTTACAGTTGTTAACCTATTTCGGTTTTTGTTCTTCAGATGATGAGATTTACTGCAACACGGTTCGTTTAATTCGCTCTAAAAGATTCCCTCATGCTTTTAATGGTTGTAACTTTGAAGAACTAGGATGTGAGCATGCCGATCATCCATGGGTATTATCAATTGCAAATAGCTTGTTATCTGGACGAGGAGAACAAGCAAAAAATATCTTATTAAGAACACCATTAGATAATGGAATAGCCTGTGAAAGTATCAATGAAGAAACAGGAGTGCCAGAAACAGGAGAGCATTTTGCTACTTGTGCGGGATTTCTAGCGTATTCTTTATACGTTGCTTTTGGACAAAAGGAGGTTAATCCGTGGAAAAACGTTACCCTGGCATTGGAATAATTGGTCATGAACATATTTCAGCTTTATATGGCGTGGATAACGGAATAGTAGATTGGCAGGGTACGGGAATTCAGCATTTTTTCTATGGAAGCTTTGACGAAGACTTAATTCATTCAGCGACATCTTATATTCAACATTATTCAGGTCAAATAGAGATGGGTAATCGGCTTATAAGACAGGAGACCCACCCTGTTCATCAACAGCCTGTAGCTTCCGTTGTAGAGGATGGTTTCTGTTACTCTACTACCTTTGAATCTCAGGTGAATAAGGATTTGTCCTGGACAGAACGGGTTTATGCCACCCATGAAGATCAAATTGTATTTGAAACTACCATTCAAAATAACGGTGAGAATAAGCACTCGTTAATGGTAGGTGGCTATGCTATTTTACGGAATCCAAGTTATCAAAAGCTTTCTTATGAAAATCAAGTTCTATCTTGGGAGAATAAACAGACAAGGTTGGATATTTTGGGAGAACATGTAGAAGAAATTCGTTTTTACAAAGAGAGTCCAACCGGATTTGTATACAGAACTTTGCAGCAAATTTTTAATGTAAAAGACAGTGACCCAATAGAAGCTTTTTCTAACGACTCAATGATTGGGGTCGTCACCCAAAGAAGGATTGAGGTTGAGGCTAACCAATCTATAACATTTAAATGGATGATCCAGGCATCTTTTTCTAAAATTATAAGTAACAGAAATGTTAACTGGAATACCATATTAGAGACCGCTAGAGTTAATTGGAAGGATTGGTTAAATACTGGAGCTTTGAGCATTGATCAACTTCCAGGTGATTTAAAATCTGTTGTCCAAACGAACTTAATTGCGTTAAAGGCTAGTTTACTAGATGGTTTTGTACCTGCAGATATGACAGGACATTATTATTCAGATGGCTCACCTAGTTATTACGCAAGAGATGCATTAATGATTGCTAAAGCTTTCATAATGGCTGGATATTACTCAGAGGCCAAAAGCATCATAGTGTATGCAGCGTCAAGGAAAACCAAAGATAACAAGGGTGAGTTTTTTCAGCGATACAATGCTGTTGGGGAACCTAGTGAAGGTGCCAACAACAATGTTTTTCATCAGCTTGATTCACAAGGTTATTTTTTATACTTAGTAGAAAAGTATTATGAGAGAACAGGAGAATGGGCAGTTAGTTTTAAAAAAATAAAACAAGTTGCCAATGTCCTTTTTGATTTTAAACGTAAAGGTGGACTAATTGGACCAGAAGGCGGCGTAAATGAAGGGGTTTTTGGTCCTGCATATATTACTTCTTCTAATATGTTTATTGCCGGGGGGCTATTTGCTGCCAGTCGTATTGCCATACTCCATGAAGACCTCATTCATGAAGCAAAATGGGAAGAGCTTGCAAATTCTATTTTAAATCATATAGAAAACGAGACTTGGATCAGTGAGATATGTCGATATGGCTATGGATATGTAGAGTATGTAGAAGAGTTAGTGAGAAAATATGATTCACCTCAATTTTTCGGCCCTTTATACGGGTATCCAATATCAGCCAATTTCAAAGAAATGGTCGACAAATCTTTGCAAAATCAATCATTTTACAAATATGGTATCGGTTATAGCGAGCAAGAATACCATCATGGGCCATGGATTTTTAATACTGCGGCCAACGCTCAATGTCAGATACTATTAAATAACAATGAAAACTATTTACTTATGATTAATTGGATGGTGAATCACTCTAATGCATACGGGTTGTTACCGGAGGCTATCGATGGCAACTCAGAAGAGTTATGTTTTATCAACCCACTTACATGGGCGTGTGCTGAATTTATTTCTGCTGTTTCATCTGGACAACATATATTGACTCAATTGGAGGAAAGGGTGAGATGATGAATAAGACTGGAAACATCAACCTTTCGATATTTTTAGAGATTCATAATCTGCAACTGAATGAGAAGGAAGAGGAAGCAATACTTTTATGGAGAGAAACGATTCATAAGTCAACACTCGGTCCAGTAGAGAAATCGATGTTTACATGGCTGTTAACCGAGCAAGTATTAAGGTTTAAAAATAGACAGCTCATAGCTGAATATAAAGAGTTTATTTTTCAGACGGTTCAATGGATTGAAGGAAATTGGAGCGAAGCCGAGAATCATCTTTATCTATCCTTATCGAGAGATGTTTTTACTGTCCATTTAGCTATTTACTATGCTACTCTAATGAATCTGAAAAATGTAGGGTATGAACCTATAATTCAGAAAACAGCAACAGCAATTAGAGATCGTGTATTTGAAAAACATCTTAAAGGAGGAATGGTAATTTGTTCACCCACGCATCCGTTTGCTTCAACAGACTTGTTATTAACTGTTCTTCCATTCGGTTTGTTTTCTCCAGAGGATTTGGTAATGGTGGAGGCAGTAAAGGAAATAGAAAGTTCATTAGTTAAACAAGAGAACGTATATGCATCTCCACTAAGTAATGAGCATTCAGAGTTATCTGTAGGATTAATGGCATGGTATTTCTTAGAAAAGGGTGAACATGCAGAACTTGAGTATTACCTAAATCTAATGAAGGAAACAGACGAAACTACTTTACACATAAAAAGAATAATCGATACTTATATATCTTCTAAACAAAACGATGTAACAATTACGCATGAACCGTTTGGGAATGAGAATAAATATGAGCCCCAAGTTTTTGAACGATTTCCCAGAGTACCGGTTGAAGGGGAAGAAGTAAACGTTCAGTTTACCGCTCCTTTTTCGTCAGAAGCATCAGCTAATGTTTATGTAAAAACCTCTTCTGAAACAATGGTCAAGACAGCAAATTATATAAATGGAAAGAAACCGTATTGGAAGGCAAACATTGGTTCATACTCTGCACATGAAGAAGTAGTTTATTATATTGAATGGAAAGAGAATGAAAAAACAATTACATCACCTCCATATACTTTTTATCCATTAGAAAAGATAGACATTCGGGGGGTGTCGGGGCAACAGGTGAGTGATCAAAAGTTTGAATTTTGGCCAGAGCATGCTCACAGTCCCTTGTCTTTAACTATTGATTTAGGTCAAAAATCGATACAAATTCTTAAAAAGAATTGTTCAAATCACAAAGATAATAAGTTGAAAGTTAATGATATTTTAGCAGAACAAGGTCTTCCTAAGTTATATGAAGATCATTATATTGCTCCTATTACATTATTAGTAGATCGTTTTGGTAATTGGGTGGATTTATCTATCCGGTTTTACAGTCCTCTCCAAGAAAGATTTTTTGGAATGGGGGAAAGGTATCATCAGCTAGAGTACAGAGGAGAAGAACTAGATTGCTATGTTTATAATCAGTATAGAGACCAAGGCGCAAGAACATATATGCCTATTCCTTTCTATATTAGCTCCTTGGGCTATGGATTGCATGTTGATACAAGTAAATATACTCGATTTGATTTTGCGAAAGAGTTTGACGACCTTTTGAGTATATCGATATCTCAACACCCTCAAGGTGAAGCTAGCATTCAATTCTACAAAGGTACCCCATTAGAAATAGTTAGTGACTTTACTAAACAAACAGGGCCAGCTGATATGTTGCCAACTTGGGCATTCGGTCCTTGGATGTCTAGTAACAACTGGGATAGAGATGAAGTGGTTCGAGCTCAAGTAGATATAACTACTGAACTTGAAATTCCATCTACTGTTCTTGTATTAGAACAATGGAGTGATGAAACAACTTACTACATTTTTAATGATGCCATTTATGAACCAACTGACGGATCTTATGCTCTATCATATGAAGATTTCACTTATCCTGAATGGGGGAGGTGGCCAAATCCTAAAATGTTAGTGGAATATATTAATGAACACGGCATGGAATTAATACTATGGCAAATCCCAATTATGAAATATTTGAATCGACAGCATCATCCACAAAAGGATAATGACGAAGCCTACATGATTGATCAGCTGTATTACATTAAAGATAAACACGGAAAGCCTTATAGAATACCTGAAGGTTGGTTTAAAGAAAGCCTCCTCATGGATTTTTCTAACTTACAGGGAGCAAAATGGTGGTTTGAAAAGAGAAAATATTTATTAGACATTGGTGTGGCAGGCTTTAAGACAGATGGTGGAGAAATGGTGTTTGGAGAAGATATTCAATTTGCAGACATGAGACTGGGAAGTGAAATGAGAAATGAGTATCCTAACGATTATATAAAAGCCTATTATGATTTTGCACAAGAATATCGCCCTAATAACACAATGACGTTTAGTAGAGCCGGATATACTGGTGCTCAAAAGTTCCCTGCACACTGGGCAGGAGATGAACGATCTACGTTTGCGGCATTTAAACGCTCATTAATTGCGGGGCTATCATCTGGGTTAAGTGGAGTGATAATGTGGGGATGGGATTTAGCGGGATTTAACGGTGATATCCCCACAGCAGAGCTGTTTATTCGCTCAGCACAAATGGCAGCCTTTTGCCCAATAATGCAATATCATGCAGAAAGCAAAGCTGAATTTAATCAAGACAGAACACCTTGGAACGTTGCAAAGAGAACGAAGGATGACAGAGCAATTAACGGGTATAGATTTTTTGCAAATGTACGTATGAATTTATTACCTTATATAGTTGAACAAGCAAGGTTAGCTACATCAAAGGGAATTCCGTTAATGAGGGCAATGGTATTGGAGTGTCCTAGTGATCCAAAAACTTACTCTTTATATGATCAATATTTCTTTGGTGATAATTTATTAGTTGCACCTATTATTGAAGAGAGAGCGGAAAGGCGTAAAGTGTATTTACCTTCTAATAAATGGGTGAACCTATTCAATAAAGAGGTTTTCCAAGGAAGTCAGTTCATTGAAGTAGACGCACCTCTTATGGAAATACCGGTATTCCAAAAAAATAATAGTTGCATCATTACTAATTTATCCGAAACTAATCCTAAGCTAGGGAGTTATGTTGGGAATTCAGTTACATTATATAACTATCCAGCTCTTCATATTAGTGCTGATCAATCTTTTTCATATGAGGGCATTGATCATTTAAATGAAAAATGGGTAGTTAATGTATCACTACTTGATGACAGCACAGTGTTAATTAGCATTGATTCATGTCATGATAAACTATCAATAGTTTATACTAATACATTTGAGAATAATATTTCTTTACAGATAAGTGAAAGAAGTGAACAAATAGAAGTTGCCTCAGGTGAAACAGTTTTCATAGAAATAGAATAGGCTTACTTAGCATCCTCATGAGTTGAAAAATCACTTATGGGGATGTAATGTTGTGACTGAAAGCAAAAGCCCCTTAAGTGTAGGTTTGAGAATATAATAAACTAATTATGCCATTTGTATTGATCTCAAACTGAATGGGAGTTAGATAATGAGGATGTTAGATGAAGCGCTACTCTTATTTGGAGAGTTCCCTACATCACTTATTTCGATTAAGTTATAGGAGTTTTAGAAATATAAAATTAAAATAAAAAAAGACCATTCTATACAGAAAAGTCTTTTTCAGTATGGAGCATAGCGGGCTCGAACCGCTGACCTCTACACTGCCAGTGTAGCGCTCTCCCAGCTGAGCTAATGCCCCGTAAGTTAAAATAAGATTGTATTCTTATTTTATTGCGCTATAGATGAATAGTCAATAGAAAAAATGATAGTACTTTCTCAGTATATGAACTGGAGCTAGTTAGCCTTGCAGATGTCGGTCAGGTTATATCCAGTAAATGGATTCACTAAAATGTTAGAACATACAATATTATTTTTTAAAATGAAAGGGTATAGTAGGATAATAGATAATAAAACTAATATGACATCGAGAAAGGACAAATGCAATGGATTATAAAATGATTGTTTTAGATTTAGATGATACCCTTTTACACCATGACCAAACAATTTCTAAAAGAAATATTGAAGCGCTAATGAAAGCGCAGGAAATGGGAGTGAAGGTGGTTCTTGCTTCAGGACGTCCTACTTTTGGAATGAGACATATTGCAAAGGAGTTACTGCTTGATCAATATGGTAGTTTCATTCTTTCATACAATGGTGCGAAAATTATTAACTGTAAAACAAATGAAGAATTATTTAGTAGTACACTATCCCCAGAGATGGTACACACTTTATATGACATTAGCAAGAACGAAGGGGTATTAATTCACACTTACGTTGGAGATGAAATTTTTACTGAAGAGCATAATGAGTTCACTACTATTGAAGGTGAACTAACTGGAATGAATATAGTGAAGGTTGATAGCTTTAAAGATGCTATAACTGAACCAGTGGTTAAGGTGCTTATGGTGAATGAACCTGAGCATTTGAAAAAAGTTGAAACTAAGCTTCAACAAGAACTATCTGAGCAATTAAGTGTGATGCGTTCAAAACCGTTCTTTTTAGAGTTTACAGAAGTTGGTGTAACAAAAGGGACGAGCTTACATTTACTTATTAATAAATTAAATATCAAAAGGGAAGAAGTTATTGCAGTTGGTGATAGTTACAATGACTTAGCTATGATTGAATTTGCAGGATTAGGAGTAGCGATGGGGAACGCTCCTGATGATATCAAGGGAAAAGCTAACTACGTAACAGATACAAATATGAATGATGGAGTAGCGAAAGTTGTTGAAAAGTTTATCCTTCCTACTTCGGTACTTGTTTAATGTGTATAATGTTAGCCCTCTATTTTTAGAGGGCTATTTTTCAAATGTAATGAATGTAAAGAGGGAATAAGCATCAAAGAGCGAAATTAATATTAAGTTTAACTACGCTTTTATATAAGAAAGGAATTTTTTTGATGGAGTCATCTCGACCGATAATGAATCCTTACGCTGTTATTCTAATAGCAATTATATCTATTTCAATGTCAGCCATTTTTGTTCGGCTTGCTGATTCAGCTGCACCAGTAATAGCATTTTACAGGTTGTTTTTTTCAGTTATATTATTATTTCCTTTTTTTATTTGGAAGTACAGAGCAGAAGTGAAATTAATATCAAGACGTGATTGGTGTTTCAGTGTACTAGCAGGTGTTTTTTTAGCTCTTCATTTTATTTTATGGTTTGAATCATTAAACTACACGTCTGTAGCTAGCTCCGTTGTACTTGTAACTCTGCAACCTTTATTTGCATTTATAGGTACATATATTTTCTTTAAAGAAAAATTAACGCTCGGAGCAATACTAAGTGGAATACTAGCTATTGTCGGAAGTTTTATTATAAGCTGGGGAGACTTTCAAATTAGTGGAATGGCATTATTAGGTGATTTTCTAGCATTAGTCGCTTGTGTGATGGTTACAGCGTATTTATTATTTGGTCAGGACATACGTAAACGTTTATCGCTCATTACATATACATTTATAATTTATGGAATTGGTTCCATTACGTTAATTATTTATATAGTACTATTTAAATACTCTTTTCAACCCGTTAGCCAAACAGATTGGGTATGGTTTATTCTCCTTGCTATCTTCCCAACGTTGTTAGGGCATTCTCTCTTTAATTGGGCATTACGATGGGTATCAACTAATATTATCTCAATGAGTATTTTGCTAGAGCCAATTGGAGCAACTATTTTAGCGTATTATATATTAGGTGAAAGTGTACTAGCTACACAAATTGCCGGTGGCATCATAGTTTTATTAGGTATATCTTTATTTTTATTGTCAGCACGCAAAGCTAAACAGCTGCCATTTAAAAAATCTAAGATTTCCTTTAAGTAATAAATGTAGTTGAGCCAATGGTTGCGAGAATGAAATCTGTAGGTGTTTTTTTTGAACGAGATGGTATAAAAAGATCCTTTTTTCTGTACTTAGCTAAGGATTTATAACCTGGTCTAGTAACTTGGTCTTTTAAGTAGGCTGATCTATTAGCTCCCGGTTGTCTGCGCTCGTTTAAGTTTTCAATAATGAAAGCAGCAGAACCGATTCCAATTCCATGTCCAAAATATAAATCTTCACCTAGTATAATTGCGTTCTCACCTTGCCATTGTGGTGTGTTAGGATCAAATTGAGGGTTTTTAAAGTATATACAGTCACCAAGTAAAAAATCATCACCGATTGTTGTTTCAATATATAGATCCTTATCGTATTTCCAGTCGTAAAGCACTAAATTACTATATAGAGAATTAAAGGCACGGACATCTATGCAATCTAATACTGCTTTATAAAAAACTACAAGCATGGCAGTAGCGCATTCAAATGCGTATAAAGTACCGTTATTAAAAATATCTTGTATTGCATCGGAAGGAAGTCGCCCTCTTTTAAGAATAATTTCTCCTTTTCCAGACCGGTTCCAATATTGAGGATTAGATATGGTCGTTGAGAATGTTGCAAACTCTACTCCGCTTTTGTATAAATCATTCGCTGCTTTTATTGTAGCTGTTCTTAAAATTAATTCGAAATGAAGTTGTTCAAATGAATCATAACGATATATATTTCGGTATTGTGCCATTTTTCGAAGGATTGTTATATATGGTTGGTTGGGAAACATCTCTAATAGATTAGATATAGGAATGGTATTATATTGAATCTTAATCATTTTAGTCTCACCTCATTTTTGAAATACTACATTATATGTTGCCAATTTAAGGACGTGAGAAACAAACTGCAGTGTTAGTTATTTCTATGCCAATAAAAGATTGTAAATATGAAAGTAATTATAGAGAAATATATAAATGTGGATTAAAATCAACGGTAGCAATGAATTGAAAAAGAGTAAATAAATAATAAAACACTACTTGAAAGTTTTTTTGATATAACACTTGCATAGAAAATTTATATGTGATATATTATTAAACGTCGCCGCAAGACGAGCGGCAAAAATGAAAAACAAATTTTAAAAACATATTGACAGTAATCGTTCGGATGTGATATATTAATAAGGTCGCTTCAAACGAACGGCAAAAAAAGCTCTTTGAAAACTAAACAAAACCAAGCGCTAAAACGTTTCTATTATAGAAACAAAACAAGCGATTTTGAAGTCGCAAAAAGAATTGCCAGATGTAAATTTGAGCAAGTCAAACTTCTTTTCGGAGAGTTTGATCCTGGCTCAGGACGAACGCTGGCGGCGTGCCTAATACATGCAAGTCGAGCGAACCACTTCGGTGGTTAGCGGCGGACGGGTGAGTAACACGTGGGCAACCTGCCTATGAGACTGGGATAACTTCGGGAAACCGGAGCTAATACCGGATAACATTTATCTTTGCCTGAAGATAAATTGAAAGATGGCTTTTAGCTATCACTTATAGATGGGCCCGCGGCGCATTAGCTAGTTGGTGAGGTAATGGCTCACCAAGGCGACGATGCGTAGCCGACCTGAGAGGGTGATCGGCCACACTGGGACTGAGACACGGCCCAGACTCCTACGGGAGGCAGCAGTAGGGAATCTTCCACAATGGACGAAAGTCTGATGGAGCAACGCCGCGTGAGTGAAGAAGGTTTTCGGATCGTAAAACTCTGTTGTTAGGGAAGAACAAGTACCGTTCGAATAGGGCGGTACCTTGACGGTACCTAACGAGAAAGCCACGGCTAACTACGTGCCAGCAGCCGCGGTAATACGTAGGTGGCAAGCGTTGTCCGGAATTATTGGGCGTAAAGCGCGCGCAGGCGGTCCTTTAAGTCTGATGTGAAAGCCCACGGCTCAACCGTGGAGGGTCATTGGAAACTGGAGGACTTGAGTGCAGAAGAGGAGAGTGGAATTCCACGTGTAGCGGTGAAATGCGTAGATATGTGGAGGAACACCAGTGGCGAAGGCGACTCTCTGGTCTGTAACTGACGCTGAGGCGCGAAAGCGTGGGGAGCGAACAGGATTAGATACCCTGGTAGTCCACGCCGTAAACGATGAGTGCTAAGTGTTGGAGGGTTTCCGCCCTTCAGTGCTGCAGCAAACGCATTAAGCACTCCGCCTGGGGAGTACGGTCGCAAGACTGAAACTCAAAGGAATTGACGGGGGCCCGCACAAGCGGTGGAGCATGTGGTTTAATTCGAAGCAACGCGAAGAACCTTACCAGGTCTTGACATCCCTATGCCCGCCCTAGAGATAGGGTTTTCCCTTCGGGGACATAGGTGACAGGTGGTGCATGGTTGTCGTCAGCTCGTGTCGTGAGATGTTGGGTTAAGTCCCGCAACGAGCGCAACCCTTGATCTTAGTTGCCAGCATTTAGTTGGGCACTCTAAGGTGACTGCCGGTGACAAACCGGAGGAAGGTGGGGATGACGTCAAATCATCATGCCCCTTATGACCTGGGCTACACACGTGCTACAATGGATGGTACAAAGGGCTGCAAAACCGCGAGGTTGAGCGAATCCCATAAAACCATTCTCAGTTCGGATTGTAGGCTGCAACTCGCCTACATGAAGCTGGAATCGCTAGTAATCGCGGATCAGCATGCCGCGGTGAATACGTTCCCGGGCCTTGTACACACCGCCCGTCACACCACGAGAGTTTGTAACACCCGAAGTCGGTGGGGTAACCGTAAGGAGCCAGCCGCCTAAGGTGGGACAGATGATTGGGGTGAAGTCGTAACAAGGTAGCCGTATCGGAAGGTGCGGCTGGATCACCTCCTTTCTAAGGATTATTACGGAACATCTACCTTACGGTAGATGAAGCGCTTTGGTTTTGTTTAGTTTTGAGAGAGCTATTAACTCTCAAAGATAGTTCCTTGAAAACTAGATAACGATAAACAACGACATCCAAAACCAATATGGTTTAATTAGTAATGCCTCTTTTAACTTGTTTGTCGCAAAGTTAAAAGAACTGATTTATAAACACGATCAATGATCGTAGGTTAAGTTAGGAAGGGCGCACGGTGGATGCCTTGGCACTAGGAGCCGATGAAGGACGGGACTAACACCGATATGCTTCGGGGAGCTGTAAGTAAGCTTTGATCCGGAGATTTCCGAATGGGGAAACCCACTGTTCGTAATGGAACAGTATCTACACCTGAATACATAGGGTGATGAAGGCAGACCCGGGGAACTGAAACATCTAAGTACCCGGAGGAAGAGAAAGCAAATGCGATTCCCTGAGTAGCGGCGAGCGAAACGGGATTAGCCCAAACCAAGAGGCTTGCCTCTTGGGGTTGTAGGACACTCTATACGGAGTTACAAAGGAACGAAGTAAATGAAGCGACCTGGAAAGGTCCGTCAAAGAAGGTAACAACCCTGTAGTTGAAACTTCGTTCCCTCCAGAGTGGATCCTGAGTACGGCCGGACACGTGAAATCCGGTCGGAAGCAGGGAGGACCATCTCCCAAGGCTAAATACTCCCTAGTGACCGATAGTGAACCAGTACCGTGAGGGAAAGGTGAAAAGCACCCCGGAAGGGGAGTGAAAGAGATCCTGAAACCGTGTGCCTACAACAAGTCAGAGCCCGTTAATGGGTGATGGCGTGCCTTTTGTAGAATGAACCGGCGAGTTACGATTACGTGCAAGGTTAAGCTGAATAGGCGGAGCCGCAGCGAAAGCGAGTCTGAATAGGGCGAATTAGTACGTGGTCGTAGACCCGAAACCAGGTGATCTACCCATGTCCAGGGTGAAGTTCAGGTAACACTGAATGGAGGCCCGAACCCACGCACGTTGAAAAGTGCGGGGATGAGGTGTGGGTAGCGGAGAAATTCCAATCGAACCTGGAGATAGCTGGTTCTCTCCGAAATAGCTTTAGGGCTAGCCTCATGAGTAAGAGTCTTGGAGGTAGAGCACTGATTGGACTAGGGGCCCTCATCGGGTTACCGAATTCAGTCAAACTCCGAATGCCAAAGACTTATCCATGGGAGTCAGACTGCGAGTGATAAGATCCGTAGTCGAAAGGGAAACAGCCCAGACCGCCAGTTAAGGTCCCAAAGTATACGTTAAGTGGAAAAGGATGTGGAGTTGCTTAGACAACCAGGATGTTGGCTTAGAAGCAGCCACCATTTAAAGAGTGCGTAATAGCTCACTGGTCGAGTGACTCTGCGCCGAAAATGTACCGGGGCTAAACGTATCACCGAAACTGCGGAATGTCTGACGACATTGGTAGGAGAGCGTTCTAAGGGCTGTGAAGCTAGACCGTGAGGACTAGTGGAGCGCTTAGAAGTGAGAATGCCGGTATGAGTAGCGAAAGAAGGGTGAGAATCCCTTCCACCGAATGCCTAAGGTTTCCTGAGGAAGGCTCGTCCGCTCAGGGTTAGTCGGGACCTAAGCCGAGGCCGAAAGGCGTAGGCGATGGATAACAGGTTGATATTCCTGTACCACCTCACCACCGTTTGAGCAATGGGGGGACGCAGGAGGATAGGGTGAGCGCGCTGTTGGATTAGCGCGTCCAAGCAATTAGGCTGATGATGAGGCAAATCCCGTCATCGTGAAGGCTGAGTTGTGATGGCGAGGGAACTATAGTACCGAAGTCCTTGATTCCACACTGCCAAGAAAAGCCTCTAGCGAGGGGGTAGGTGCCCGTACCGCAAACCGACACAGGTAGGCGAGGAGAGAATCCTAAGGTGAGCGAGAGAACTCTCGTTAAGGAACTCGGCAAAATGACCCCGTAACTTCGGGAGAAGGGGTGCTTGTTGGGGTGTTAAAGCCCTGACAAGCCGCAGTGAAAAGGCCCAGGCGACTGTTTAGCAAAAACACAGGTCTCTGCGAAGCCGCAAGGCGAAGTATAGGGGCTGACGCCTGCCCGGTGCTGGAAGGTTAAGAGGAGGGGTTAGCGCAAGCGAAGCTCTGAATCGAAGCCCCAGTAAACGGCGGCCGTAACTATAACGGTCCTAAGGTAGCGAAATTCCTTGTCGGGTAAGTTCCGACCCGCACGAAAGGCGTAACGATCTGGGCACTGTCTCAACGAGAGACTCGGTGAAATTTTAGTACCTGTGAAGATGCAGGTTACCCGCGACAGGACGGAAAGACCCCGTGGAGCTTTACTGTAGCCTGATATTGAATTTTGGTACAGCTTGTACAGGATAGGTAGGAGCCTGAGAAGCCGGAGCGCTAGCTTCGGTGGAGGCGTCGGTGGGATACTACCCTGGCTGTATTGAAATTCTAACCCACATCCCTGATCGGGATGGGAGACAGTGTCAGGTGGGCAGTTTGACTGGGGCGGTCGCCTCCTAAAATGTAACGGAGGCGCCCAAAGGTTCCCTCAGAATGGTTGGAAATCATTCGTAGAGTGTAAAGGCACAAGGGAGCTTGACTGCGAGACCTACAAGTCGAGCAGGGACGAAAGTCGGGCTTAGTGATCCGGTGGTTCCGCATGGAAGGGCCATCGCTCAACGGATAAAAGCTACCCCGGGGATAACAGGCTTATCTCCCCCAAGAGTCCACATCGACGGGGAGGTTTGGCACCTCGATGTCGGCTCATCGCATCCTGGGGCTGTAGTCGGTCCCAAGGGTTGGGCTGTTCGCCCATTAAAGCGGTACGCGAGCTGGGTTCAGAACGTCGTGAGACAGTTCGGTCCCTATCCGTCGTGGGCGTAGGAAATTTGAGAGGAGCTGTCCTTAGTACGAGAGGACCGGGATGGACGCACCGCTGGTGTACCAGTTGTCTTGCCAAAGGCATCGCTGGGTAGCTATGTGCGGACGGGATAAGTGCTGAAAGCATCTAAGCATGAAGCCCCCCTCAAGATGAGATTTCCCATTCTAAGATCCCTTGAAGATGACAAGGTAGATAGGTTCGAGGTGGAAGCGTGGTGACACGTGGAGCTGACGAATACTAATCGATCGAAGACTTAACCAAAAGTCGACGCACAAACATCAGTTGTATTATCGTTATCTAGTTTTGAGGGAACTCTCTCAAAAAAGTTTTGAAAAAAGACTTGATTTTTGAAAATATATAAGTATAATAATAAATGTTCCTTAAAAAGTCTAGTGATAATGGCGAAGAGGTCACACCCGTTCCCATCCCGAACACGGAAGTTAAGCTCTTCAGCGCCGATGGTAGTTGGGGCATTGCCCCTGTGAGAGTAGGACATCGCTAGACTTGATGGAGGATTAGCTCAGCTGGGAGAGCACCTGCCTTACAAGCAGGGGGTCGGCGGTTCGATCCCGTCATCCTCCACCATAAAGGACATGCCTATAAAGCCGATGTAGCTCAATTGGTAGAGCAACTGACTTGTAATCAGTAGGTTGGGGGTTCAAGTCCTCTCGTCGGCACCACGTTATTCATTTTATTATTATATAAAATGAGCCATTAGCTCAGTTGGTAGAGCATCTGACTTTTAATCAGAGGGTCGAAGGTTCGAGTCCTTCATGGCTCACCATGATTTATTAATCATCTATAGTTTTCATAACATGCGGGTGTGGCGGAATTGGCAGACGCACCAGACTTAGGATCTGGCGCCGCAAGGCGTGGGGGTTCGACTCCCTTCACCCGCACCATGATATTCAAGCGCGGAAGTAGTTCAGTGGTAGAACACCACCTTGCCAAGGTGGGGGTCGCGGGTTCGAATCCCGTCTTCCGCTCCATAGTAAGTGCCGGGGTGGCGGAACTGGCAGACGCACAGGACTTAAAATCCTGCGGTAGGTGACTACCGTACCGGTTCGATTCCGGTCCTCGGCACCAACATTTTTTTCGTAAACAAAATAAAGCGCCCGTAGCTCAATTGGATAGAGCGTCTGACTACGGATCAGAAGGTTATGGGTTCGACTCCTGTCGGGCGCGCCATTTAAATACGGGAAGTAGCTCAGCTTGGTAGAGCACTTGGTTTGGGACCAAGGGGTCGCAGGTTCGAATCCTGTCTTCCCGACCATTAAAAGAATTACGGGGCCTTAGCTCAGCTGGGAGAGCGCCTGCCTTGCACGCAGGAGGTCAGCGGTTCGATCCCGCTAGGCTCCACCAACAAATTTATAATAAATACAATAAACATGGCGGCGTAGCTCAGCTGGCTAGAGCGTACGGTTCATACCCGTGAGGTCGTGGGTTCGACTCCCTCCGCCGCTACCATTACTACGGACCTTTAGCTCAGTTGGTTAGAGCAGACGGCTCATAACCGTCCGGTCGTAGGTTCGAGTCCTACAAGGTCCACCATTTTCATACGGAGGAATACCCAAGTCCGGCTGAAGGGATCGGTCTTGAAAACCGACAGGGGTGTTAAAGCCCGCGGGGGTTCGAATCCCTCTTCCTCCGCCATATCATTTTTAAAACAGTAAATATTATTATCGCGGGGTGGAGCAGTCTGGTAGCTCGTCGGGCTCATAACCCGAAGGTCATAGGTTCAAATCCTATCCCCGCAACCAAAAATGGTCCGGTAGTTCAGTTGGTTAGAATGCCTGCCTGTCACGCAGGAGGTCGCGGGTTCGAGTCCCGTCCGGACCGCCATTATTATAATACAGTGTATGGCTCAGTAGCTCAGTTGGTAGAGCAAAGGACTGAAAATCCTTGTGTCGGCAGTTCGATTCTGTCCTGAGCCACCATTTTTATGGACATTTTTAAAGATGCCGATGTAGCTCAATTGGTAGAGCAACTGACTTGTAATCAGTAGGTTGGGGGTTCAAGTCCTCTCGTCGGCACCAGAGTTTTTTCACTTATGTGAAAAAAACTTTCCATTTGAATATAGCACGGCGGTTGTGGCGAAGTGGTTAACGCACCAGATTGTGGCTCTGGCACTCGTGGGTTCGATTCCCATCAATCGCCCCATTTATTGCGGGTGTAGTTTAATGGTAAAACCTCAGCCTTCCAAGCTGATGTCGTGGGTTCGATTCCCATCACCCGCTCCATTCATTTAACGTAAGGGCCTATAGCTCAGCTGGTTAGAGCGCACGCCTGATAAGCGTGAGGTCGGTGGTTCGAGTCCACTTAGGCCCACCATATAAATATGGCCCGTTGGTCAAGCGGTTAAGACACCGCCCTTTCACGGCGGTAACACGGGTTCGAATCCCGTACGGGTCATTTCTAAAACGTTGCACATTTATGTGCAACGTTTTTTTGCATTTTCATAGATTCAAGTAAGACTTGCAATCATATAACCGTAATGATACATCACACATCATCCTCTAGTCTTCATTTTAGTTATACAACATAGTGAGTGCTAAAGTATCCTCATGTAAGTTTCACACAAAACAGCCCACTCTTTCTTTTCTAGACAA